>CALGAJ010000084.1 GCA_937951975.1 uncultured Desulfotignum sp. | reverse complement strand
CAACTGCCGGACAGCCTCAAACCATGCTTTGAGTTGTTCTTTTTGCAGGCAGTCATCTTTTGGTTTCATCCTGGGGATGTGTTCTCTTTTTAAATGATTTCCACAGGCTCCCTGTTCCGCAATGCCCCGGTAATCGTCCTGGGTCTCACACCAGTTCAGGAATGCCCGCAGCAGTGAAAAGGCAAGCCGCATTCTGCCGGGCTTGCCGGGGGTCTCTTTTTTTAACCACGCTTCTATTTTGTCCGCTGTGATTTCTGACAGCTTCAACCCCATAAGCTGCGCCAAGGGTCCGGGCTTGATTTTCCTTTTCCCCCGTTTGGCAGGCTCACCCCCCGGCCTGGACAGAATATAATGATCCTTGATATGCCGATCACTCCACCCTTCCTGCCGGGCATCAATATAGGCGGTCCAAGCATCCAGAACGGTTAAGGCTTCTCGCCGGGCTTCAGCTTCTCGTTGCTCGATCTCTGCCAGCTTATCCTTTTTGGCTTGCCGGGGATCTGTGCCCTGATCAACCATGGCTTGAATTCGCCGGGCTTCCTCTCTGGCTTCATCCAGGGTCCAAGTTGAAACGTCGCCGATCTTGAAACGCAGGACTTTGTTATTCAGTCGACCCTGGTATATGAACACCTTGGCCCCAGGGGTCGCCCTCAAACCCAGCCCTTTTGTGTGAGAATCGTACAAAAAAACCGGCTTTTTCCCGGTGCATGAAAAGCCCTGAACCTTGCCGTTCGTGAATTTGACTGCCATGGCATCCCCCTTTTCCGTGTACTCGCTATGTACTCAAAAAGATACCATTTCAATCAATATAATTCAACAACTATTTATCATAGATTTTGTAAAAATGCCTGATTTTATGGTGATTTATGGCTTTTTTGGGATATACTTCAATGTAGATCAATGCCACTTAAACGGACTCTGACTCCGTCAATCTAGGTTCGAATCCTAGTCACCCAGCCATCGAATTCAAAGGATTTCATCGCAAGTTGAAGTCCTTTTTTTGTTTTTTTATTGGTTTTTTTATATTTTCTCATCCGATCCCAGATAGACAACGGTGTTCCCTGTGGTCAAATTTTCAGATATCCAGTTATTGTTTCTTTCGTATGATAATTCAAAATACCTGCAAATACAACGTCGTTTCCTTTTCAACCAGCCGCTTGAAACAACGGTCCGGAGATGATAGCCTGTAACAAAAATCACAACTTTTCTGGTGAAGGAAACATCATGACCCCTGTTCTGAACCTTTTATCCGTCCACCGGTCCATCCGGAAATTCACTGCAAAACCCGTGGATGAAACCCTGCTCACATCATTGATTGCCGCAGCCCAGTGCACCAGCACATCCCATCATGTTCAGGCATATACCATCATCCAGGTCACCGACCCGGACAGCAGAAAGAAAATCGCTGACATGGCCGGTCCCCAGCCCTGGGTGGTCCAGGCCCCGGTTTTTCTGGTGTTCTGTGCTGATCTGACCCGATTGATTCATGCCTGCCGGCTGCACAATGTGCCCCCTGAAACCGGGTGGGCTGAACAATTGCTGGTGGCCACCGTGGATACGGGCCTGGTGGCCCAGAGCCTGATGCTGGGAGCGGAATCCGTGGGCCTTGGCGGGGTGTTCATCGGCGGAATCCGCAACAACCCGGATCTGGTGAGTGACCTGCTGCATATCCCGGAACATGCATATCCGGTGTTCGGCATGTGTCTGGGATATCCGGATGATGATCCGGCCCCCAAACCCCGGCTGCCGGTGGGTGCGGTGTTTCATAAGGACCGGTTTCCTCCGGCCCCGGAACACAAAACACTGGCAGACTATGACCGGAAGATTCAGGCCTATTATGAAAAAAGGTCATCCTCCCTCAAAGACCGGACCTGGACCCGGCAGATGGCGGATTTCACCGGCCGGGTGATCCGGCCCCACATGAAAGCCTTTCTGGAAAAAAAAGGGTTTTTCAGACAATAGCCCTGTCCGGTCACCCATGATACACCCCACCGCCGAGCAGCAGCAGATCATTGACACGGACCCGGTTTTCGGACAGATCCTCAAAATCCTGGCCTTTGCCGGTACCGGCAAGACCACCACTCTGGTGGCATATGCCCAGAAAAGGCCTGAACTGCGGTTTTTATACCTGGCGTTCAACAAAAGCGTGCAGCAGGAGGCCGCCAGAAAATTCCCCGCCAATGTCATGGCCCGAACCGCCCATTCCTTAGGTTTCCGGGTCAAGGGGATGCCACACAAAAACCGCCTGATCCAGCGGTTCCGGGCCAATCAGGTCATGGAGGCCCTGAAACTGGATGATTATGAAACCGCGCGGTTCACCATGGAAACCCTGCATCAGTACCTGGTGTCCGCTGATCCGGTGGTGACGTTTTCCCATGTCCCGGCTTCGGCCCGGGGTCATTACCAGCGTCAACGCTTGAAAATGCCGGACCTGGTGGCCCATGCCAATCGTCTGGGACGGCTGATGTGCACCGGAGACCATCCGGATATCGGTATGCTTCATGACGGGTATCTCAAGCTGTATCAGCTGTCCGGCCCGGTTTTGAATTTCGACTGCATCCTGCTGGACGAAGCCCAGGACATCAACCCGGTGGTAAGTGCCATGGTCCTGTCCCAGATCAAATCGGACCGGCCTGAAAAAAAACCGGCCGTTATCGTGGTCGGAGACAACCATCAGCAGATCTACAGTTTCAGGGGTGCCAAAGACACCCTGAAAACGCTTGCCGCCCGCCAGACCTGTTACCTGACCCAAAGTTTCCGGTTTGACGACAACATTGCCAAAGCCGCCAGCATGGTACTGTCTGTCTTTAAAAAGGAAACCCGGCGGCTCCGGGGCACGGCCAACCCGAATAAAAAGCCTCCCTGGGATCCCGATCGCCACACGGTGATCGCCCGCACCAATGCCGTGCTTTTCGACCGGGCCGTACAGCTCTATAAAACCCGTGATATCGGGTTTGCCGGCGGGATCCAGGGATACCGCCTGGATCTGCTCACATCGGTATCTTTTCTTCATGACAATGCCATGGATCGAATTCAGGATCCCTTCATCAAAGGGTTTTCCGATTTTGGGGATCTCAAGTCCTATGCCGGGGCCGTGGAGGATCTGGAGCTGTCATCCGTGTGTGCGGTGGTGGAAAAATACGGCCCGGCCCTGCGGTCCCATGTGGACCGGATCAGGCAGACGGCCCGCCCCCCTGAACAGGCCGGGATTCTTTTGACCACGGCCCACAAGGCCAAGGGTCTGGAATGGGACAATGTCCTGATTATGGATGATTTTATTTCCCTGGTCAAAGACGGCCGGGTCATTGATCCCGCCGGGGTGGACCCGGACGAGTTCAATCTGATCTATGTGGCCATGACAAGGGCCCGGGTCCATTTGCGGTTCCACAAAAACAGCAGCATTCCCGAGTTTATCCGGCTGCTTCGTCCTTGATCAGCCGGGCCAGCGCGGTCTGGCGTTTTGAAATATCCTCGTTTTTCACCGCCATTGCCAGGGCCCGGCGGGTGCCCACAAACACGGCCAGCTTCTTTGCCCGGGTGATCCCGGTATAGATCAGGTTGCGGAACAGCATTTTGAAATGCTGGGTCATCACCGGAATGATCACGGCTTCGAATTCCGATCCCTGGGATTTATGGATGGTCACGGCATAGGCCAGGTCCAGCTCCAGGATATCGGCCTGGCGGTACTGCACCGGCGGGGTATCGGAAGAAAACGCCACGGACAGGGTCAGATCAGCGGCATCAATGGCGGTGATCGTGCCGATATCCCCGTTGAATACGTTCAGATCGTAATTGTTTTTCCGGTGGATGACCCGGTCCCCTTTCCGGAACACCCGCTGGCCCACGGTAATCTGGGCTTTGCCGGGCGCCTGGGGGTTGGCGGCCTCCTGGATCATCCGATTCAGGTTCACCGTGCCCAAAGAGCCCCGTGTCATGGGAGACAGGATCTGGATTTCCATGGATGCCCCATGATATCTGGGAATCCATTCCATGTAGAGTTTCCGGATCACATCCACGGCTGTCAGCCCATAATGCAGAGACGACCAGGGGTGGACTTTTTTGAGCACCGCCAGAAGTTCCTCCACCCGGGTGCCGGCGGCGGCCACCTGTTCCAGGTTGACATGGGCGAATTTTTCAGGAATCTGTATCTCGGTTTCGTAGGGCCGTACCGGTTCTTTCACCCGGAACTCGAACAGATCCGGATCATCGAGATCTTTGCTCATCTCTTTTTTGTCCACATCTGCCAGAGCCTTGATCCGCCGGATGAATTGCAACTGCTCGGCGGTGGCTTCATCCGCGTCCAGAAACAGACAATCGGTTTTGTTATGCCATACAGACGGGTCCTTGAACGGAGAAGCGATCCATGGCATGTTCCCGCTGTTGATCTGGTGGGCATACTGAATGATCAACGACTGGGCCGCCTGGCGGAAAATCTGTGTCAGTCTGAAACAAGCCACTGTGCCCGAATTGATCAGGTCCTTGAGTACATTGCCCGCCCCCACGGACGGCAGCTGGTCATAATCCCCGATAAACACGATCTGGCACCCCGGGGGCACGGCTTTGAGCAAGGACGCGGTCAGGCTGATATCCAGCATGGAGCTTTCATCCACCACCAGAAAATCGGCTTCCAGCGGGGTGTCCTCATTTTTCTTGAACTGCCCGTTGGCCCACCCCAAAAGCCGGTGAATGGTTCTGGCGTCTCTGCCGATCACCTCTCCCATGCGCTGGGCGGCCCGGCCCGTGGGAGCCGCCAGTACCACCCGGCGCTTCATGGCCTCCAGAAGCGCCACCAGAACCCGGGTGGCGGTGGTCTTGCCGCAGCCCGGCCCGCCGGTGAGGATGGAAACCCCTTTGCCGGCAATCCCCTGGATGGCGCCGGCCTGTTCATCACTCAATTGCAGATGCCTGGACTTGGTATAAAGCTGGACCCACCGGCAGATCCGGGTTGTGTCCACATCCGGCGGGTCGGTCATCCGTGCCAGGCGCCGGGCCACATACAGTTCGTCAAAATACAGAGATCTGGCATAATAACAGGCCTGGGAGGGTTCTCCGGGTGCCGGCACCAGGGTCCGGCGCATGAGCAGCCGGTCGGTTTCCATGGTTTCCAGCACCCCGTCCAGGCACCGGGACAGATCCAGGCCCAGCAGTTCTTCCACCTGTGCGCTGATTTGAGAAAAGGTCAGAAAACAGTGCCCGAAATTTCTGGCCGCAGACAGCACGTGGCGGATGCCCGCAACCATGCGCCGGGGGCTGTCGGCGGCCAGGCCGATGCTCAAGGCCACCTTGTCCGCGGAAAAAAAACCGATCCCGTAAAAATCATCCGCCAGGCAATATGGGTCATCCATGACCCTGGCAATGGCCTCATCCCCGTACGCCTTGTAAATGCGCACTGAAAACAGGGTGGAAATGCCATGGGACTGTAAAAACATCATCACATCCCGGATGGCCCGGTGTTCGGTCCAGGCCGCAGAAATCATCTCCAGTTTTTTTTCGGCGATGCCCGGCACTTCCATAAGCCGGTGGATCCGATTTTCAAACACGTCCAGGGTCTGGTCCCTGAAGTGCCTGACAATTTTTTTCGCGGTTTTGGGCCCCACCCCTTTGATAAGGCCGGATCCGATATATTTTTCCAGGGCCCCGGCGGATGCGGGTTTTTGTTCTTCCGCCCGGGTGGCGGCAAACTGGCGTCCATATCTGGAATGCGTCTGCCAGGCCCCTTCAAAACTCATGGTGGCCCCGGCAAATACCTTTGTCTGATGCACCAGCACGGTTTCCCGCCGGCCCGGGGCATCAAAGGGCAGGACCTGGAGCACGGACCACCCGTTGTCCGGATTGTGATAGGTCACCCGGTCCACCACCCCGCGCAACTGCTCCCGGATCATCCCCTGGTTCGCCGGGATATCGGATCTTTGGTCCGGCGGGGATTGAACCGGTGGATATGAAAATCTGCGGTCTGCCATGAATGACACCATATCCCAAACCAGGGGCGGAGAACAAGCCCCGGCCTTTAATCCTTGACAGATTTTCCAGGTAAATGATACCTGTTTGGCTGACAAACCGGATAACACCACAATTTCATACATGGGGGCAGACCATGGATACACACCCGATGAAACAGAAAAATCTTGTGGCCCAGTGGGCGTTTGACTGCCGGCCTATTTTGGGCCGGCTCCATTTGTGGCTGGAAAACGTGCAAATTGAATGGCTCCGGGGAAAACCGGCGGATGATCTGCTGGACGATATTTCATTCACTGATGCGCGCACCGAAAAAATGCTGGCCATGACCCTGGCGGTGACAGCCTTGGGAACCCGGCTGTTCGGCCGGTACGGCCAGGGCGCCGGGCTGGATAAAACCGGGCTGAACATTGTCAAAAAAGACGCGGATGCCATTTCCGCCTATGCCATGAGTGAAAGTCTGTGGTACCTGACCCGGACCCTGCCGGAAAACCATGCCATCATGGTCTGCCTGGGCGAAGGCCTGATGCCCAAGGCCGGGGAAACATCGGAAATGGGAGCCAATCCGCTGCTGGGGTTCGGCCGGATCTATGCCCGGCCCCAGGTGGCCAAGTTCCTGGAAACCTGGGTCAACCGGCTTATCAATGATCCGGATTTTTCCTGGGAAGATTTCAAAAAAACCATTGCCCGGGAGGGGATCACCATATGGGGTGCGGCCATCGATACCCTGGAAAACACCTCCCGGTTTGCCAAAGGAAAAGAGACCGGTCCATTGACCGTGCTGCATCTGTTTGATCAGCCCCTGGCCATCTCAGATCAGTACGAAGGATATATCGGCAACCTGTTGATTCCCAAAAAAGTGGTGGACCGGGCTGCGGAAGATTCCATTCTCATTGATTTCTTCACGCCCCGCCAACGGGTGGTCGAAGCGATTCAGAAAACATATCCGGGAATTGCGCCCGGCCATATCCATGTGTGGACCCTGAGAGGTGACAGCCGGGCCGGCCGCATCGGTTATTTATGGAAACAATGGGAATCGGCCGGGGCCCATCTGGTGGATGACGACTGGACCCTGCCCAATGGATGCCTGCCGTTCACCGATTCCGGCACTTATGCCCCGACCCTGATGATCGGGGACTGGCAGGACGAAAATAATGCCACGCACCTGTTCATTGTGGACGGATATGCGGCATCGGCCGAAGCCATCCAGGCTGCCAGCCTGGCTCCGATTCTGGGTCTGTCTGCATCCCTGGCCGTGCTGTCTTCCCGGTTCCGGTTCACCGCACCTCTGGATGCGGCAGCCATGAAACTGGACCCGGACAGTGACAGGTTTGCGCACCAGCTCCGGGATCTGGTGAATGATTCAGACCTGAATCCGGATTTTGTCCAGGGGTATCAAGACAGCATTCTGGCCGCGCAAAAAGCCGGTATCCCCCTGGACTTCCGGACCATTACCGCGGATGATCTGATTTCTGAAAAAAAATGGCAGGCCCTGGCCGGCGCCGGATATATGCTGCCCGACCCTTACACCGGGGCCCCGGGAGTCACACAGATTGACGATGACACCTATGAAGTGACGGTCCGCATCACCACGGCTGCCGGAGACAAGCGGATCACCCTCGCCCTTCGCCTGCTGGAAGATTTCAACGAAAGTAAACTGGTATTCAGCCCTTTATTGAACCGGTTTCTCAAAGGTGAGGACTTCCGGCACCGGGCCGTGAAAATTTCTGATTCCGGCAGGATCCGAAACGAACTGCAGACCCTGTGTTCAGAAGCATTACATTTTTACGACACCAAAATGATCCTGAACTTTGACAAAATCCCGGAAGCCACCATTTCCAGAGAAGATCAGAAACTGCTGCGGCAGGTACTTGCCTGGTACAAGGAGAATCACCCCATCTGGTTTGACTGGCTGGAGCTGAGGTGATGCTTCACATCATTTTGATGCGTTTTTCCTGCAATGCCCGTTGCGTACTTTCAATGGCATGCTTTTTCACGTTGGCGATATGACGGGACAGCACGGCACAGGCCTGGGCCAGATCCTTTTTTTCAATGGCTTCATATAGTTGAATGTGCTCGTTGTCCACCCGGTCCATGGGAGTGACAAATAAAATATTGCCCCGGTATTTGAGATACAGCAGATCAAACAGGTATTTCAGGGTATTGAACTGGATCTGGTTGCCGGAGAGCCGGGCCAGTTTCAGATGAAACTCCATGTCCTTGAGCAGCCGTTCCTTGAGATAGATATCCCGCACCGCATCCAGATGGCTGTCCAGGGCTTTTTTCAACTGGTTGAGCCCGCGTTTGCCGATATTTTCGATGGTGGCGGACAAAAGCGACACCTCGATGAGTTCCCGGAACTCATAAATCTCGGTGATCTCGGCCAGGCTCACGTTTTCAGTATAATATCCCCGGTTGGGCTCATGACGCACAAGTCCCTGGAACTCCAGATGTTTCAACGCCTGGATCACCGGGGTGGTGCTCATGTTCAGCCGTTTGGCCAGATCTCCATACGAGATTTTCTGGCCCGGGATAATCTCGTTGTGAAAAAACATCCGGCGGATGCCCATGTAGGCTTCCCGGGTGAAATCTTCCTTGGTTTTTCTGGGCACGGTCTTTTTCGTTGGGTTCATGAACGTCATCCTTATATCAACACCCGGATAAAATCAATTAAAAATATGGCAATTACACCTTGACATATTTTAGCGGACCCTTTAGAATCCGTCAATACTTAATCAAATATCTGATCAGATCTGTATCGGACCGGTCTGATCAATTTTTTGAAGGAGACCATTAT
>CALGAJ010000083.1 GCA_937951975.1 uncultured Desulfotignum sp. | reverse complement strand
CCAGTTCCGCATGCCTTGCAAACAGGGCGTCCAGGCTGCCCCCGTATTTGCGCTTGAGTTTTGAGATGAGGTCCAGGCGGCGGTCCACGGCATCCAGGGATTCCGGGTCCAGGTCAATGGTCAGGGAATAATCCCTGAGGGTGTGGGTGATATCCTGCAGGTCCAGGATCACGGCATCCATGCGGTCCACGGTGGCGGACAGGGAGACGTCCGCATCCCTGAACCGGGCCATGTCGGATTGCAGGCCGGCCAGCTGTTCCACCACCGACCCTTCACGGTCATAGACCTGGTGAACGGTCCGGTTCACGGCTTCAAATATTTTGGCGGCATTGGCCAGGACCTGTTTTCTGTTTTCCAGGAGTTCATCTTCGTCCGGCTGGATGGCGGCATTCTGGATTTCATCCGCCTGGAACCGGATCAGTTCTTTTTCCGTTTCCCGGCGGGTTTTTTCCGTTTCCATCTCCTGGATCTGCCGGTTCAACGGCACCAGGGTCCGGTAGATGGCTGTGACTTCCCGGCGCAGGTCCCGGGTGCCGGCAAATTCGTCCAGAATGTCCAGGTGGTTGTCATCCCGCAGCAATCCCTGGTGGGCATGCTGGCTGGAGATACCGGCCAGGTTCCGGGTGAGTTGCTTGAGAAATTCCAGGGTGGACTGCCGGGAGTTGACAAAGACCCGGCTGGTGCCGGATCGCGGGATTACCCGGCGGATGATCAGTCCTTCACCGGGGTCCATGCCCTGGTCGGATAAAAGCCGGGCCGGTTCAGAATCCTGGGTGATGTCGAATACCGCTTCCAGTTCTGCGCTGTCTTCGCCGGTGCGCACCAGGTCTGCCGATGCCCGGGCCCCTAAGAGCAGGCTCACGGCCTGAATGATGATGGATTTGCCGGCCCCGGTTTCGCCGGTCAGCACATTCAGGCCGGGGTGAAATGAGATGCGGATGTCATCAATAATGGCGAATTTTTTTATGGCCAGTTCGCTGAGCATACGATCTCCTTAGGGCCGTGAACAAAGAAAAGGTGTAGGTGACCAGGATCGCGGCCGCCAGCCGGGGAATCCACAGCCAGAACACCGGGATGCCCAGGGGCAGAAACAGGGCCGGATCTTCGATCATGGCATGGTTGATGCCGATGGACAGGTGCAGTTTGGTCAGGGATTCCGGTTCATAGGTATGGGTCCTTGTTTCCTCCACGATCACGGCCGAACCGTAAGCCAGGCCGAACACGGCAGCGGTCATCCAGAGCATGCCGCAGGACCGGTCCAGGCCCAGAAACGCCAGCACCGGCCCCAGGGGCCGGATGATGAAGTCAATGACATGAAACACCCGGGCCAGTTCCATCAACACCATGAGCACCATGATGATGCAGAAGATCTGGACCACCAGCTTCAGGGTGTCCACGGCCCATCCGGCCAGCCACGCCGTGAACGCGGGGTTTGTGTCCGGCAGGGTTGCTCCGGCCAGGGGGCCGGCCATGTCCGGGGTCACGCCCATGAGTTTTGCGCACACAAAGGTTACGGCAAAGGCGGCGACCAGGCGGAATCCGGCGGCAAAAAACGGATTGATGCCCGAACGTCCCTGGACCATGCTCTCCTGGATCAGGTTGTGGCAGATCAGGGTGAACACGGCCAGAAGGATCATGTGCTCCATGGCAAAGGGCATGACCGACAGGGCCGCCACCGTGCCGTAGATGCCCGTGAAAATACCGGCAATGATCACCAGGGCCCCGGAGGCGGGCAGGCCCATCCAGGTCATGACCGGGTTCAGCAGAAAATCCAGTTTGTAGATCACACCGGAATACACCAGCAGTCCGGTGGCAAACGACACCGGCACAATGATCTTCAGCAGCCAGATAAATCCGTGCCAGCCTTTTTTCAGGCCGTTGCGGATACCCGGGACCAGCCGGGGAGCCGCTGTCTCATTTTCCGGGGCAGGTGCCTCATTTTTTGGCGTCATGGGTCGGACCGTCGGGCAATATGTGTTTTTTCACTGTTTCGTCCACGGTGGCATACACATCCTTGAACGCTTCATGGACATTGGAAGGGGACAGCCGGCCCATTTCAATGAACTTGACGATGATTTCCTTGGCGGACCGCAGTATTTGTTCATCTGTAGATTTCATACTCCGGTCAATACCAGAACCCTGCCGGAAGGTCAAGATTTAGCTGTTGCCATGCCGGATAAAATGCGTATAATCAGGCGGTAATTTTTACCCCTTTCCCAAGAAAAGGCAGCAGGTGAATGGAACACACAGACAAGGACAACCCGTCAATCCACCGGGTGCATCAGGGAGACACAACCATTATTATGATCGGCACGGCCCATGTCTCCCGGGACAGCGCCCGGCTGGTGACCGATACCATTGAAGCGGAAACCCCGGATACGGTGTGTGTGGAACTGTGCCCCACAAGGCTGTCCGCCATAAGGGACACGGACCGGTGGCGGAACATGGATATCATCAAGATCATCAAGGAAAAGAAATCGCTGATGCTGTTCATGAACCTGCTGCTGGCCTCGTTTCAGAAAAAGATCGCCGACAAGTTTGATATCCGGCCGGGCCAGGAAATGATCAATGCCGTGGAAGCGGCGGAAAAAATCGGTGCCGGGATCGTGCCGGCGGACCGGGACATTCAGATCACGTTGTCCCGGGTGTGGCGGGGCATGGGGATGTGGGCCAAAATCAAGCTGCTGACATCCATGGTGTTTTCCTTCGGGTCTGCCGATGATATCCAGGAAGCGGACATCGAGAAAATGAAGCAGGAGGATATCCTTCAGACCCTGCTGGCGGATGTGAAAAAATTTCATCCCATTATCGAACAGGTGCTCATCGATGAGCGGGACCAGTACCTGGCCCGGCAAATCGGGTCGGCCGGAGGAAACTGCATCGTGGCGGTGGTGGGTGCGGCTCATGTGCCGGGCATCAAGAAATATCTGGCATCCGGCAATGCCGGTTCCCTGTCATCCCTGAATCAGGTCCCTCCGCCGGGGTCTCTGGGAAAGATCCTCAAATGGCTGATTCCCGGGTTGATTCTGGTGCTGTTTGCCGTCGGGTTTGCCATGGAAGGCAAAGACGCGGGCACGGACATGATCTGGATCTGGCTGGCGGCCAACGGGATCTTTGCCGGTCTGGGCGCGGTCCTGGCCCTGGCCCATCCGTACACCATTGTATCGGCG
>CALGAJ010000082.1 GCA_937951975.1 uncultured Desulfotignum sp. | reverse complement strand
GGTTTCCAGTTCGTACAGCACCACCCCGTCTTTTTCTTCCACGGTCACGGACCGCAGCTCCACAGACGGGTCTTTGGGATCCAGAAACGCGCCCAGCCCGTCGTCGGCCCAGCCATCCTTGAATCCGATGCCGCCGGAATGGATCATGTAATGCCCGTCTGCATAATACTCCACATTACAGATATAGGGAGAGAAAAATTCCTGGCCCCGCTCCTTGCCGTACTGCCACACCTGCTCGATCTCCATTTTTTCGGTGTCGATGCGGTATCTCACCCCTCTGGAGAAATTGTCCCGGTTCTTGATATAATTGTCTTTGTTCTTGGCCCGGTACTGGCCGTTGTCAAAGCACATTACATCCCCTTCCGGCGTGATCAGGGCGGCATGCTGCTCATACTGCCAGTCAAAATTCTTGACATCCCCCACAGGAGTGAAAAAATATTTTTTTACCATCTCTTCGGGCCAGCCTTCGGGATCACCCACAATCCAGTTGAGCTTGCCGGAATCAAAATCGATGTTCACCACGGCATCCTGGTGCCGGCCGGAAAAAGTCAGGGAATGGGTGGGTTTGTCATACCACACCGAATTGTTGTGAAACCAGTCATGGGCGTCCTGGGACCCGGACCCGGCCACGTCCTGGGGCAGGAAGGTCTTGTAGTCCCAGGTTTTGAGGATATCACCGGTGTTGCGGTCGATGAGCACACACATGTCTTCCACCGTATCCCGGGTGAAATCCTGGGTCAGCACCAGCAGGTTGCCGTCCTCCATCTCAAAGTGATCGTGGTGGTAGTTGCCGGGCAGCCTGTATTCCTTGTAGATCTTGCCCAGCATGTCCAGTTCGATCAGGCCCGTGGAATTGTAGGGCATGCGGCAGAACCGGCTGGAACCGGTGAGAATATTGCCGTTGGCGGCCCGCTTGATGTCAAACATGGTGTTTTCCGTGAGCATCCACCGGATATCGCCTTTGTAGTCGTAAGCGGTGGGCAGGTTTTTGCCGGCCGGGGTCAGAAACATGAAATTGTCTTCCAGATAATCGGCGGAAGTCCGCACGTTCAGGCACCGGCACACATCTTCGGGCAGTTTTCCGGTCTGGATGGTGATCTGTGTGGAGGTGCCGTCGGGCAGGGAGATTTTCACCTGGTTGGCAAAATCCTCGTACAGGCCCAGAACCGGGAGTTTGTGCACGGTATCTTCGGCAAAGGTGTGGGTCAGGTTTTCTCTTTCAAACCGTTTGCCGCATACGGTGACCGTGGGCGCGACCTTTTCCGTGGTTTTAAACATCACCAGGGCGCACAGCGGATTGATCAGGTAGGGGTTGTGAACGACAAACGGGTTGTCAATGGTGTAGGTGTCTTTTTCAAAATCCGCCAGAAACTGGTTTTCCGCTTTGGCCTGGCGGGTGATCAGATGGTCGTAGCTTTCATAACGTACTTTGTTGCTCATGGTCTTAAATCTCCTGTTATCAATTACAATATATGAAACCCCTTGTCACGCGGGGTTATAAAATCTCGTCAATGGCTTTGACAATGGCTGGTTTCTGCTGCAGGCCGGTGATACGGTTGACTTCTTCACCATCCTTTAAAAACAGCATGGTGGGGAATCCCTTCACACCCAGCCGTTCCTTCAAGTCCTTGTTTTCGTCAAAATCAATGGTATAGATGGGAAAATCCGGTTTGGCCTTGTCGATGTCACGCAGTACAAATGCCAGCATCTTGCAGGGTCCGCACACCTTGGAATAAAATTCCACCAGCATGGGGCCGGACTTGTCCAGTTGGTCAAATCCGTTGGTATCCAGTTCTTGAATCATGGTTTCTCCTTTTTAAAAGGGTTGAGCCGGGATGCTTTATCCGGGCGGTGTTATATCTCAAGGCGTGGTCCCGCCTTTGTGTTTTTCCACATATTTGGCTGCGCTGTTGGCGGCAATGGCGCCGTCGGAACACGCGGTCACAATCTGGCGCAGTTTTTTCACGGTCACATCCCCGGCCCCGTATATGCCCGGGACACAAGTCTGCATCTCATCGTCCACTTGGATGAATCCCATGTCATCCAGGATACCCAGGTGTCCAAAGGCACTGGAGGTGGGTTCCAGGCCGATGTATTCAAACACCCCGTCACAGTGGACATGGCGTTCTTTCTGATCCGCTTTGGTGGATTTGAACCGCACCCCGTCAAGGGCGTCTTCACCGGTGAATTCAAGCACTTCCTGATATGGGTAAATGGTGACATTGGGAAGGGCCCGCAGCTGTTCACACACCTTGGGGTCGGCGGTGAGATCGAACATGGTGACAATGGTCAAAGAATGGGTGATGCCTGCCAGGTACAAAGATTCCTCCACAGCCGAGTTGCCTCCGCCGATCACCACCACATCCTTGTCTCTGTACTGGGCCCCGTCACAGATGGCGCACCAGCTGATCCCGGCCCCGGCAAACCGGTCCTCGCCTGAGATGCCCAGTTTTCTGGGAATGGTGCCGGTGGCGATGATCACGGCACGGGTGACGATGTCTGTGTCATCTTCTTCACAGGTCAGCACTTTAAATTCACCGTTGTCCGTGATGTTGGTGATGGTTTTGTAGTCAAACGCCACCCCCAGCTCCTGTGTGTGTTCATACATTTTCATGCTCAGTTCGGCCCCGTTGATGCGGCCGGTACCGGTGTAGTTTTCGATTTCATTGGTGTTCACCATCTGCCCCCCCGGGGCCAGGCGGTCCAGGATGAGAACGGACATGTTGGCACGGACGGCATAGATGGCGGCGGTCAGGCCGGCAGGGCCGGCACCGATAATGACAATATCATAGGGGGTCATGGTATGTTTTTCCTTTTTTACGGGTTACAATTCTTTTGTCCCCTATAAAACAGGATTTTCACAACCATATCCATGACGGCCGTCATGTTAACGGCGTTTTTTTGAAAAAAAGAGAAAAAAGGAGAAAATTAAATTTTCAGGCTGCCGAATTCAATGTTTTTGAGGGCCGCCGGATCATGGATCCGGATCTGTCCCCGCTGGGTAGTGATGATGCCCATGTCCCGCAGCTGGCCCATGGTTCTGAGGGTGGATTCCGGCGTGGTGCCCGCGATTTCCGATATCTCCTGGCTGGTGAACAAAAGCGGGGTCCCGAATTTTTCATACAACGTGCTCAACACCCGAAGAATCCGGTTTTCCACCTTTTTTTCCAT
>CALGAJ010000081.1 GCA_937951975.1 uncultured Desulfotignum sp. | reverse complement strand
TCTAATGGGCAGATCAAGGAAAAGCCCCATCTGTCCCATACCTGCCTTTAATACGGCAAACTCGGGACCAGCCATGGAAATATTGGCTGTTTTCATGTTCATCCCCCTGGCAAAACTAGTATAGACAATGGGTGCACCGGGATTTACCAATTGGGAAAGGGTGATACATGCCAAAATTTCCGCGTGGGCCTGGGCCATGGTTCCCGCAATGGTTACAGGTGAAGTGGTGCCGAGGATTGGACCGGAACTGAGCATGAGGGGAATATTGTTCCGGTTCATTTCGATCATGGCCTCCAGGGATGCTGTGTCCATATTTAGAGGGGGAAGGGTCAAAACCCACCCGGAAATAAAAGGTCTTTCCCGGAATTTTTCCTTGCTTCCACAGGCAAGGGCTCCCATTTCAATTGCATCCAAAACCCCTCTATACCCATAAACCCCCCCGGTAATATGCTTGGTGGTGTTTTTCATACATGTGGCCCAGGTATACCAGTCATTGGTGGCTCCCGGAACTTCCTGGGGGGTGACAAGGCCGCCATTGACAGTCACGAACTCCATCTGGTCGGCCAGACGGGTAAGATTCGCAAGATCCTCATTGGTGGCCGGTCTTTTTTCAAGGCTGAAAGGATCAATGACATTGGTGGCCATGGTCATGCAGGCAAGAGAAGGTAGATGATCAACAAAATTTACATCGTGTTTGGAATCCCGGCCGTAGAGGACAACATCCTTTCTTTTGGGAATGGTTTTCAAGGCTTTTTCAATTAATTGGGCGTCAATTTGAACAATATTTGAATTGACAATACGGGCACCCGCTTTTTCAAATACCTCCAGGGCCTCCTTTGCGGGAAAGCCCATGCCGATGGTGCTTAAAATTTCCACAGATGAATCATGAATATGCTGGATTTCATCCTTGGATAAAAATTGAACTTGAGGCTTCATTTACAAATCTCCTTACCATTTTTGGCATTAAAGCAGATCTTGGACACATGCTGTCAAAGTCCGCCGGGAAAGGGTTTGGGCAAGATCCTTCCGGTAGTCGGCACTGGCCCGCAGGTCGGTGATGGGTGAGATCTCCTTTGCCACTTTTTTGGCGCATTCGTCTATCACATCCCGGGTCAGGGTTTTGCCGGAAAGAAATGCCTCGGCATCTGGTGTTCGAACAGGCGTGGGTGCAACCGATCCCAAAGCTATACGGGCTTTCGTACATACGTCGCCTTTCATTTTGACCCAGGATGCCACCGAGGCGATGGAAATGATCATCGCATCCCTTGTTCCCATCTTCTTAAAATGAAGGGATTCATCTTTTTCAGGGAGGGGAAAGTTGATCTGCGTCAACACCTGATGCGAAGCCAGGATGTTTTTCCCGGGTCCTGTAAAAAAAGAATCCAGGGGAACTTCCCTTTCACCGTTTTTCTCCTTGATGGTTACTGTGGCATCCAGCACCAGCAAAGGGGGTATGGTGTCCCCTGCAGGGGATGACATGCAGATATTTCCGGCCATGGTTCCAAGATTTCGAATCTGGGGCGAAGCGATTTCATTGATGGCGTTGGCAAGACCGGGCAAATGGGTTTGAACCACATCCGAGGCCATGATATCAGAGAGTGGGGTTGCAGCGCCGATATGGACCATATCTGTGTCATGGCCTTGTTCAAGGGTGATATGATTCAGACCGTCCACCTTGTTGATATCAATGAGTGTCAGACCATGGTCAAACCTCCAGCGGCCCCCGCGTATTGCCGGGATAAAATCGGTGCATCCGGCAACCACTTTATACTCCCCGGTTATGGTCTCGAAAAGAGCCATAAGCTGATCCATATTTTCAGGGCGATGATATACCATTTCCGGCATGGCCCTTGAACCTATAAAATTTTCCATTCAATCCCCTCCTTGTTTTTTCCAGCCTATCCTTATCCTGCCCCCTATCCTGCCACCAGTTCCCGATTCCACCCTACCACCAGTTCCCGGCATCTTTGGCCTCTTTGGCACGGCGAATGGACTTGATGATATTCACATATCCGGTACATCTGCACAGATTTCCTTCGATGGCTTTGCGAATATCCATGTCAGAGAGGGGTTCATCCCCCCAACCGTCTATCAGGGCATAGGCAGACATGACCATGCCAGGGGTGCAGAACCCGCATTGAAGACCCAGTTCGTCCACAAAAGCCCTCATCAACGGATGCAGGTCGTCTCCTCGCATCAAACCTTCAGACGTCAGGATTTCCGAACCCTGGGCAGCTGCGGCAAGGACCAGGCAGCTGTTCACGGGTTTTCCGTCCATAAGTACCGTGCATGCACCGCATTCACCCTCTTCGCAGCTTCTGTGTACGCTGTGATGTTCGGTATTTTTTCTCAACACTTCCAGCAAAGTGGTACCGGCATCGATTTCAATATTATAATCAGCGTTGTTGATGTTGAGTGTTACCGGCATTTTCATTTGGCTTCCTCCTGTTGCTTCCGGGCGTCAAGCACCCATTTTCTTACCCGTTCAGGTGTGGCCGGTGATTCATTGACTTCTATTCCAAAAGGGGTCAAGGCATCCTCGATGGCGGCAAGAACAACTGCCTTGCTGCCGATAATGGGAGCCTCACCCATGCCTTTGCTGCCCGTTTCCGTAAACGGTGACGGAGTTTCCAGATGGGCGATTTCAATATCAGGGGCTTCCACTGCCGTGGGAATCAAATAAGTGGAAAAAGTTGAAGTCAACAGCCGTCCCTTGTCATCGTAATCAAGATGTTCATACAGCGCTTCACCGATGCCCTGAACAATGCCGCCGTGAATCTGGCCGTCCACAATCTGCCTGTCAATAATGGTTCCGGCGTCGTGGACATGGGCATATTTGACAATCCTGGTAGTTCCGGTATCGATATCCACCTCAACGATCACGACATCCGCAGATGTGCAGAAACTCGTGTAGGAAGAACCTGAATCCGGGGTGGTGGGGCTGTACCAGGTGGTGGTGACATCCAGCAGATGATCGTGATTTTTAAGGATTTCAGGCGGAAGTCCCCGGGGGCCGGGGAAATAAAAGGCTTTGTTGGCAAGTTCTTTAAAGGTCAGTTTTTTTTCGGGTTCGTCCGACGAAAAGATGTTTCCTTTTTCCAGAACCAGGCTGTCTTCACGGCATTTCAAAAATACAGCCGCGCACTGGCACACCTTTTTCCTCAGAATTTTGGCAGCCTTGGCCACGGCACTTGCAGGATAAACAGCTCCCCGGCTGGAAAGCGGCCCCTGGCCGATAAAATCCGAAGTAACCGGTTTTACGAAAACATCCTCTCGCTTACACCCCAGGATATCAGAGACAATAATGGCATGGCTTGCCTCGCTGCCCTGGCCGATCTCCGTGCGGTCGCTGTGGACCTCAACGGTTCCATCGGCGGTCATCTGAACCCTGGCCTGGGTGATGCCCCCCATCTGACAGTTTTGAACGGCAACGCCTGCGGGTTCTATGGCGGAG
>CALGAJ010000080.1 GCA_937951975.1 uncultured Desulfotignum sp. | reverse complement strand
CCCCGAATCCCGCCACCTGCATGTTGATGTCAAAAATGGGAAACATGATCCGGTTACGGAACCGGTCATAAAATCCGGATTGATTTTTTCGAGGAACCACCAGCCCTGAATTCAGTGCCCCCTGCCGGGAAATGCGCGTTTTTTTCAGAAAATTGACCATATCTTCCCATTGATCCGGGGAAAACCCCAAGTGAAATTCATCAATGATGTCGGAGGTGATGCCTCTTTTTTTCAGATACTGCCGGGCGGTTTGACCGGAGGGTGCCTGACGCAGGCAGGCTTCATAATGGGCCATGACCTTCTGATTGATGCGGAACAGGGTTTCTTTCATCGCCAGTTGTTTTTTTCTGGCCGGATCCAAATGGGTTGCATCAATCACAATATTGTATTTTCTGGCCAGCATTTTGGCCGCTTCCGGAAAAGACAGACCATGATATTTCATTATAAACGACAGACTGTTTCCTCCGGTACCGCAACCGAAACAATGAAAAATCTGTTTGGCCGGATTCACGGAAAACGACGGGGTTTTCTCAGAATGAAACGGACAGAGCCCGAAATAATTCTGACCGGATTTTTTTAAAATCACAGATTCTGATACGATATCCACTATGTCGGAGGACTGTATAATTTCTGAAATTTTTTCTTCAGGAATAAGCATCGCTTCTGGGAAGGCTCCAAAATGTCAAAAACAGTATTGCTACAGAACCTGAAAATAGGTATGAAACCCGTCTTGTCAATCACCGGAATTCAAGATTATGCGCCGGCTGAAATCCGTATGGCTTCTTTCAGATCCAGGCTGCCCTCGTAAAGTGCCCGTCCTGTAATAACACCGGCGACGCCAAACCGGGTGATTTCACAGATGTTCTCAATGTCCTTCAGGGTCGCCACCCCGCCGGATGCAATCACGGGGATGGAAATTGCCCGGGCCAGGGCCGCTGTTTCCTGGATGTTAGGGCCGGTCTGCATGCCGTCCCGGTGGATATCGGTGAAATTGATGGCAGCCACCCCTGAAGATTCAAAGGATTTGGCCAGTTCCACAGCCCGTGTTTCAGAGGTCCGGCTCCAGCCTTCCACCGCCACCATGCCATTTCTGGCATCAATGCCCACCACGATCTTTCCTGGGAACCGCTTGCAGGCATCTTTGACGAATTCCGGCCGGTATACGGCTTCGCTGCCGATGATCACCCTGGAAACACCGGCTTTCAGATATTTCTCAATGGTTGAGATATCCCGGATGCCTCCGCCCACCTGAATGGGGACGGTGACCTGATCCAGAATTGAAATGATACTGTCAAAATTCACAGCGGATTTGGCAAATGCGCCGTCCAGGTCCACCACATGAATCCACTGGGCGCCTAAAGATTCCCATTTAACAGCCATGATTGCGGGATCGGCTGCATATTCGGTCGTATCTTCCATGCGTCCCTGACGCAGGCGGACACATTTTCCCTGTTTAATGTCAACAGCGGGTATGATCAGCATATATCTTGCCTTTTTTTTGTATCTGAAAAGGTTTACAGCATCCCTTTGCTGGAAAGGGGGTATCCGGCGGAATCGGTCTTCCGGGTGGCCTGACAAAGGGCCCGGCCCATGGCCTTGAATATGGATTCCAGCACATGATGTTCATTCACCCCGTATTCCGTTTTGATATGCAGATTAAACCCGCCTTTGACGCAGAAAGACTGGAAAAATTCTTTGGCCAGATGGATATCAAACGAGGTGCCCGATTTCAGGTTGTCTGGAAAATGGAAGACCAGATACGGCCGGTTGGACAAATCTATGGTGACCCGGGAAAGCGCTTCATCCATGGGCACATAACTGTTACCGAACCGCTGAATCCCTGTTTTGTCTTTCAGCGCATCAGACAGGGCCTGCCCCAGCACCAGTCCGACATCTTCCACAGTATGGTGCAGGTCCACGTCCAGGTCACCGGTGGCCATCAGTTTCAGGTCAAACCGGCCGTGCACGCAAAACGCGGTCAGCATGTGATCAAAAAATGGGATGCCCGATGAAATATCCGCCCGGCCGGCCCCGTCCAGGTTCAGGTGGATTTCAATTTTTGTCTCCCGGGTCTGTCTTGAAACGCCTGCGTCCCGCGTCATGAAATATTCCTTGAAATTAGATGAAAACCGCTGTCAGGTTGATAGTTCATCCGCTTTAAAAACAATGCAAATGAAATTAAACTTTAAAAATAGGCAAAACAAGCGTTATTGTCAAATAATTTTTAAGTATTATCCGGAATTATTTGATCAGGTGAATGATCTGTCTGAAATGGTCGCCTTTGGCCCGTTGCAGTAATTCAAAAAATATCATCTCCACCGAGGTAATCTGTGCTCCGGCCTGAACAATCCGCTGTAAGCCCACAGCCTTGTTTTCCTGCGTTCTGGAGGACACGCAGTCCGATACCACCTGCACGTCACACCCTTTGACCGCCAGATCCCGGACTGTCTGGAATACGCAGATATGGGTTTCAATGCCGGTGACCAGCACCTGATTCCGGGACAACGCCTCGAATTTCTCCATGAAAACCGGCTCGTTACAACAGGAGAAACTGTCCTTTGCAATGGGAGACTCTTCAGCCATCAACTGCTGGATTTCATCCACCGTCGGACCAAGTTTTGAAGGAATCTGTTCCATCCAGAGAATGGGTATCCCTAAAATTTTCATTCCTTTGATGAAAATTTCCAAAGAATTGAACAATGTCTCATTGTCACACATCATCCGGGCCAGTTTTCCCTGGACGTCCACCAATAGGACAACGGTCTTGTCAATGGAAAACAGCTCGCAATTTTTTTTCATATCTCATGCTCCGGTTTGGGCAGGCAAATGGTGAAGTGACTGCCCTGGTTGGGTTTGGATTCCACGTGAATGGTGCCATGGTGGGATTCCACAATGCTTTTGACAATGGCCAGGCCCAGGCCCGTGCCGTTGATAAACCGGGTCTGCTCGTTTTTCACCCGGTAAAACCGATCAAAAATATGTTTTCTGTCTTCTTCGGGAATTCCCAGACCGGTATCCGCCACGTGAATATTGATCCAGTCATCAGTTTGATCGCACCACACATCGATTTTCCCGTTGGAGGGTGTATACCGGATGGCATTGGAAATCAAATTGGACACCACCTCTTCGATATTGGTGCGATTGGCTATGACCGACATTCCTTCCGGGCCGGGTTTCTGGATCAATTTCAAAGATTTGCCATCTGCTTTGTCCCGAAAGAACTGCACCTGATCCTTGATCAGTTGTCCCAGATCAAGGGTTTCCCTTTCCTGATTGATGAGCCCGGACTCTATTTTGGACAGGTCCAAAAGTTCCGATGCCAGCTGGGCCAGGGAGGTTATTTTGTCGGCACTGCGTTTCAATATATCCGTCTGTTTTTCCGTCAGATCGCCGGCCAGTCCGTCCAGGATCACTTTCATCTGCATGAGAATGGAATTCAACGGACTTTTGATTTCATGGGCCACCATGGAAACGAAATCAGATTTGAGCTGGTCCATCTTTTTCAGCGCGGTGATGTCATGGAACACTGTCACCGCCCCCAGGTTCCGGTCAAGCCGGTCCCGGAAAGGAAAACAACGGATGCCGATGATTTTCTCTTCTTTGCTGTCCTCCGGGGTCAGGCTCAATTCATCCGTAATTTCCGAAAAATGACCGGATGTCTGGGCAAGCGCCTGATCGATCATTTCAAGAATCCGGGGGTGTTTGACAATGTCATTGACATGCAGGCCGATGCTGCGCTGGCTTTTGGACCCGATCATGTTCAGAAAAGCCGGGTTTGCCAGAACGATGTTTTTCTGATGATCCGTGGTCAGCACCCCTTCTTTCAAGGTGTTGACCATTACACGCATCCGTGTTTTTTCGCTGGCAATGTCCTGAAGCGTCCGGATGAATTCAATGGCCTTGGAAATGACCACCCGCAGTTCCTGGGGGGAAAACGGTTTGGAAAGAAAATCAAACGCCCCTTTTTTCATGGTTTCAATGGAATGCTCCAGTGTGGCATATCCGGTAATCACAATGATGACCGTATCCGGATGACGGGCCTTGATACCGGTGAGCACATCCATGCCGGACATGCCCGGCATCATCAGATCCAGCAGCACGATATCAAAATGGGCATCTTCGATCATCTTAAGCCCTTTGATACCATTATCCGCCAGAGCCACTTCGCATCCTTCCTGAGTCAGCAGCCGGTGACAGGCTTTCTGGATCCGCTCTTCATCATCCACCACCAGGACTCTGGGCCGAAACGAAAACGCATCTGCCACAGTTTCCAGTGCTGCGTTTGTGTTCTGTTTTTTTTCTGACGTTTCCGTATCAGTATCTGACATCGTCTGTTCCATCCTGTTGTTCAATTTTTTAATCCCATAAAATCATGAGGATCCCGGGGGGTCACAAAAATGGGGGCCATCTTCAGTGGGCACATACATGGAAAATTCAATGATGAACGTGGTGCCTTTGGCACCGGTTTCCTTGACTGAAATCCGTCCCCCGTGTTCTTCAATAATACCATAAACAATGCTGAGTCCCAAACCCGTGCTTTTTCCGACTTCCTTGGTGGTGAAAAACGGATCAAAAATTTTGGAAAGATTTTCCCTGGGAATTCCCTTTCCGGTGTCTTTCACTTCAAGAAACACTTTTTTGTTGGGTTTGTCCCGGTATGTGTAGAACGATATTTTGCCGTTGCCTTCCATGGCGTCCGCTGCGTTGATAATCAGATTGATGATCACTTGATTGAGTTTGCTCACATCCGCATTGATCAGCATCATTTCATCCGACAAAAATCGACGGACCTGAATATTGCGGAATTTTTTCTGATCTCTCACCAGTTTAAGGCTTTGTTCCACAATTTCATTGATATGCACGATCCGTTTATTGGAATCAGTACTTCGACTGTACACCAGCAGACTTTTGACAATATTTTTACACCGGTTGGCATCTTCCACGATATATGTGAGATCCGCTTTGGCATCGTCATCTAAGTCCGGTCGTTCCAAAAGCAGGCTGGCATAAAACAGAACGCCGGTCAGCGGATTGTTGATCTCGTGGGCCACACCGGCAGCCAGCTGACCCAGAGACGCCATTTTTTCGGATTGAGCCAGCTGTTTCTGGGTTTTTTTCAGCTCCTTTTCCACCTTGACCTTGTCTTTGAGATCGTTATAGATGGCCATGGTGGCGGATTCGTTGCCGTTCTCGTCATAGATGATGGCGGCCGACATCTCCACTTCCACCTCTTCTCCCTTGGCGTTGACAATGGTGGTCTTTGGAATGATCAGCTTGCCTCTGCCCCCGATTTTTTCATCTCTGAGCATGCGCATGATTTCCTTGGCCTTGCCCGGCGGATACAGCTGTTCTGTATGCGTGATGGTTCCCTCCCCGCCGTTGTAAGCACCAAACAGTTCCTTGGCCACGGAATTCATCAATTCAATCCGGCCGGAGCGGTCTGCCGCAACAATTGCACTGGCGGATGCGTATATGACCCGGGTGATGAATTCTTTCACGCCGATCAACTGATTTTCAAGGGATTTGGTTCTTGTAATGTCCCGGATACTGGAAAGCACATACGACACTTCCTGGTGATCGTCGAAAATCGGGGAAAACACCCGTTCTCCCCATTTATATTGACGTTTCAGGGCATAGGAATGGGCCTCTTTATTGGCGATCACCCGGGATATGGGGCAATCCTCAGATTTGCACGGCGTATGTTTATATAGAAAAGAATGGTAACATTTTTTTCCCAAAATATCTTCGGGTGTGAGCTTGTAGGTGTCATAAAATTTCTTGTTGGCCCCGACCACACATTTTTCAAGATCAATGATCACCGAGGGAAACGACAGGGCATCAAAGATCCGGATTCGCCAGAATAAATCCTGGGGACGCAGGGTATCATTGCTCATGGGGCTTCAAATCCTTTTTCCAGTGCACTTTGTGCGGCGATTCCCCTGCCGGACGGGACAACCAGGCTGATACTGGCCCCGGCACAGGCTGCGACCAAAAAAGGGATCCGGTCTTCATCCAGGCAGTTCAAAGCCGTCTGCAAAATTCGATACCGGTCTCCGAAATGTGGCCCGTGAAAGGTGATCAGATCCACGGACACGTCATCCCCGTCTTTGATGCTGTCTGGTTCAACGACAAAGCAGGCGTCATAAACAGGTCCGGATACCTGCACCACCGACACCAGATGAAATATTTCTTCTGATGTCATGGGCGGCATCCGTGTCTGCATGGTTTGAATCAGTTGATCCACCCCGCCATGCATATAAAGCAGGTGTTTTTTTTGAATCACCTGGATTCCATAAGTCTTGATTTTTTCTTCTTCATACGTGGAGCGGGTTTCCGGATATTTTTTCAACAATGCTGAAATATCCTGATCAATTTCCTGGATATAGGGGGTGTGGGAACAAGGAAGGTCAAACGTATTTTCAAGCAACGTGATCATCCGGTCTTGAAAACAGGCATCAACGATCACACTGACGACTGCGGGAGAGGACACCAGATGGTGAAACGGAACCCCGGCAGATCCAAGCATCTCCACCAATATACCCGGCACTTGAAAGCGATTGCGATGGGGATAGACCGACACCTGGGTCACGAATCCCGGAAAAGAGATGTCTGAATCGTCCGCTGCAAGCCGTGCGGCAACCTCCTGATATCTGGATTCCAGACATCCGGAAAAGTAATAATGGGTTTTCTGTCGGTGCAACCCGGCACAAACCATATTGATCCGCTGAAGCGACAGGGCCTGACACACAGGGAACAAAGCATGGGTATTTTGTGAAAACTGGCCTATCCATACCATTCCCGGCCCTAAACGAATGCCGTTAATAGGAATCGGTTTCATATTTCAAATGCACACAGACATTTTTAAAAAAGATCGGATGACGAAAAAACAAAAACAGCTTTTCCGCCATCCAGGATCTTTGTCCACGCAGGCTGGATAGACAAGACAGATCAATCAGCTGCAGTGATCAGAGACGATCTCCATCAATTCATCCAGATCGATCGGTTTGGGAATATAGTCGTCGGCCAGTGTTGTTTTTCCGTCATGATGGGTGTAACTGGTCGTTTTCACTGAATCCGCCACTGCGGTCAACAAAACGACTGCGATATCTTTGAGTCCCGCATCATTCTTGATTTCCTCGCAGACATCCCACCCGTTTTTCCGGGGCATCATGACATCCAATACCACCAGAGCCGGTTTCTCTTCCTTGATGCGATCCATGGCCTCCACGCCGTCATAGGCTTTGGCGACCCGGTAGTTTTTGGCTTCCAGTTTCATGGACACCGCTTCCACCAGATCCGGATCATCATCCACCACCAGAATGAGTTTTTGTTCGCTCATGTTATGATCTCCTTATCTCTGTTTTTATCACCTGCAGCTAAACCTTGGGCCTGGGAAACAGGCCTGCCTTTTCCACAATCTGAGGCACTTTTTCTTCCCACTCAATGGCCATGATATGGAATCCGTGAACGCCTTTGACCTGTTTGAGGCGCTCGATGGATTCTACGGCCATTTTAATGCCTTCTTCCGGCTGCTGTTCTTTAGACACCCCTTCCAGCCGTTTGATGACATCATCGGGAATATCCATACCCGGCACCTTGTTTTTCATGTACCGGGCCATGCCCACGGACTTCATGGGTGTGATACCGGCCAGGATATGGACCTGTTCGTCCAGGCCCCGGTCCACGACTCCTTTCATCCATTCTTCAAATTTATCGAGATTAAAAATACATTGTGTCTGAATAAAGTCAACGCCTGCCTTGACTTTTTTGGCCAGGCGCATGACCCGCAATTCAAACGGATCGGCAAACGGATTGGCGGCCGCGCCAACGAACATTTTAGGCGGCCCGTCGATCTTGGCCCCGCCCTGGAAAAGGCCGTCATCTCTCATCTGGCGGACCATTTTGATCATCTGCACGGAATCAATATCAAATACCCCCTGGGCCATGGGGTGGTCCCCGAACTTGGCATGGTCTCCGGACAGGCACAGCATGGTGTTGATGCCGAAGGAATACGCGCCGATGATTTCACTCTGCATGGCCAGGCGGTTTCTGTCCCTGGACACCATCTGAATGATGGGATCCAGCCCCATCTGCTTGATCAGAATACCGGCGGTGCAAGAAGACATTCTGACCATAGCGGTCTGGTTGTCGGTCACGTTGATGCCGTCCACATGATCCTTGAGCAGGGCCGCTTTTTCCTTGACCTTTTCCGGCCGGCACCCCCGGGGTGGACCGCATTCCGAGGTCACTGCAAGTTCACCGGACGCCAATACCTTTTCAAGTCTGCTGTCTGTTTTCATTATGCCAAATCCTCCCTGATAATTGTCCCGGGTCCGCCGGCGCCACCAGGTCTCCAGTCCTTTGCTTCCATCAATTCCTCGTAACGGGATTCCAGTCCCAGTTCTTTGAGCCGTTCCCAGATCAGGCGCCAGGCGCAGTCGATGTCCTGGCTGACCTCGCACTGGCCGTGGGAGGTACCGCCGCAGGGGCCGTTGAACAGGTGCTTGGAGCACCTTGCCACCGGACAGACCCCGCCGGTGATGCCCAAAACGCAGTCGCCGCAACCTTTGCACCGTTCAGCCCACACGCCCTGGCTCAGGGAGGCGCCCATGAACCGGGTGTTGACCGCGGGAAACACCGGGGTTTTCTTGAACCGGCCGGCAATGGTCTGGACCCCGCAGCCGCAGGCCATGGATACCACGGCATCCACGCCATCGATATAGGGAGCCAGTTCTTCCACGTATTCCGGATCACACTGTCGTTCCAGGGTGATTTCTCTGATATCGATATTTTTACCCTGCTTCAGATGGCTCAGATGCAGGGCTGAAGCCAGCAGGCCGACCTCTTTTCTGCCGCCAGCCGCACACACTGTCACACATTCATTGCAGCCCACCAGGAGAATTCTGCTGTATGGGGCAATATACTGGATGATTTCCTGTATGGGTTTTTGTTCTGCTGTAATCATATATTTTCTCCGAAGAAATATGTAAATATCAACTGGCAGCCTGATTCACAGCCCCGGTCTTGACGGGACTCGGCCCCAGTTTTTGTATGGTTTCCGTAAACTCTTTGGCGATCCGGGCAAATGCCTCTCCCATTCCGGCGGACATGTTGAACATGGCCACCCGATCCGGTTCCCAGCCCAGTTCGGTGAGCATTTTCTTGACCCGGTTCACCCGGGCTTCTGCACGGACATTTCCATTTTTGAAATGACAGTCACCTGCCAGACATCCTGCCACATACACCCCGTCCGCCCCTTTTTCCAGGGCTTTCATCAGGTGAATGGCATCCACTTTACCCGAACAGGGCACCCGGATGATCTTCACGTTGGAAGGATATGATATCCGCTTGCTGCCGGCCATATCTGCAGCCGTATATGCACAGTAATGACAGCAGAACGCGACAATTTCAGGTTCAAAATGTTCCATCGATTTCTACCTTTCAAATAAGCCGTCTAGTTTTGCCAGTATCTGATCGTCTTCATATGCCAGCAGCTGAATTGCCTTGGCCGGACATTCACCGGCACATACGCCGCATCCGTGACATTTGTCCGCATCGATCTGCGACACACCGTCCGCATTGATGAACGGCACATCAAACGGGCACACCCGGACACAGATGAGGCAGGAAGCACATTTTTTCTCATCCACCACGGCCACACAGGCGCCCAGGTTGATCTCTTTTTTGGCCAGCATGGTCTGGGCCCGGCCGGCCGCTGCCTGAGCCTGGGTAATACACTCCCGGATCACTTTCGGAGAATGGGCCGTCCCTGCCAGGAAAAATCCCCGCTGGGCCATGTCCACAGGCCGCAATTTCACATGATCTTCCAGAAAATACTGATCTTCAGTCCGGGGAAGATGAAACATCAATGCCAAATCTTCCGTGTTTTCGTCATCAGCCACCAGCCCGGTGCTCAACACCACACAGTCTGCGGCGATTTCGATATCGCTGTCCAGGACATAGTCATGGGTTTGAACCACCAGTTCACCGTCATCCTGTCGGACTTGGGGCCGATTTTCCAGGGCAAAGCGGATGAATTTAACGCCCAGATCCCGGGCTTTTCGGTAATAGTCTTCCAGAAATCCATAGGTCCGCATATCCCGGTACAGGA
>CALGAJ010000079.1 GCA_937951975.1 uncultured Desulfotignum sp. | reverse complement strand
ATACGAGATCACTGTGTGACTGGAGTTCAGACGTGTGCTCTTCCGATCTGTCCCTGTTTCAGCAGGCCCGGTTCATCACATCCAATCTGCTGAATCTGGTGTTTTATTTCTGCCTGATGCTGATCGTCATTTTTTACATGTTCATGGATGGAAAGCGGCTGATTCAATATCTGTATGACCTGTCTCCGCTTCAGGATGAACATGACAGAAAACTGGTTACACAATTTCATGAAATGGCCGGAGCAGTACTGATTGTCAATGGCCTGGGCGGGTTGATTCAAGGGATTGCCGGCGGGGTTCTGTTCTGGTTTCTGGGACTGAACTCTCCGGTTCTCTGGGGGCTGGTCATGGGATTCATGGCATTTCTGCCCATTGTGGGCATCGGAATTGTTCTGGTGCCCACCGCCATATTTTATATGATTGAAAATTCTATTTTTACGGGAATAGGCATTCTGGGATTTTATGGCATCCTTTCCTGGGGGGTTGAATACATCTACAAGCCCAAACTGGTGGGAGACCGGGTGGCCATGCATCCGCTCCTGGTTTTTTTTGCCATTCTCGGCGGTCTGAATGTGTACGGCCTGATGGGAATCATTTACGGACCGTTGATAGCGACCCTGTTCCTCACCCTGTCAGACATATATTTTTCCAGTTTTCAATCCATGGTTGAACCGGCAAAACAAAAAAATAATCAATTTTCGGAGTAAAGAAGCAGATGATCCAGAAAGAGACCAATCTGACCAGCATCGAGAAGGAAATGAAACAATCCTATCTTGAGTATGCCATGAGCGTCATTATCGGCCGGGCCTTGCCGGATGTGCGCGACGGGCTGAAACCCGTGCACCGGCGGGTGCTGTATGCCATGCAGCAGTTACGTAACGACTGGAACAAGCCGTACAAGAAATCCGCCCGTATCGTGGGGGATGTCATTGGTAAGTATCATCCCCACGGGGATTCTGCAGTGTATGACACCATCGTGCGCATGGCCCAGGATTTTTCATTGCGGTACATGCTGGTGGACGGGCAGGGCAACTTCGGGTCTGTGGACGGAGATTCACCCGCCGCCATGCGTTATACGGAAATCCGTATGCGCAAGCTGTCCCATCAGATGCTGGCGGATCTGGAAAAAGAAACCGTGGATTTCATTCCCAACTATGATGAGACTCTGGATGAGCCGGCCGTGCTGCCCACCCGGTTCCCTGCACTCCTGGTGAACGGATCCTCCGGTATTGCCGTGGGCATGACCACCAATATCCCTCCTCACAATATCCGGGAAGTGGCCGATGGCATCAAGGCGTTGATCGATAATCCCGATCTGGGTATTCAGGAATTGATGCAGTACATTCCGGGTCCTGATTTTCCCACCTGGGGACATATCTACGGGACACAGGGGATTTATGAAGCCTACAGCAGCGGCCGGGGGATCATCACATTGCGGGCCAAGGTGGAGGTGGAAGAAAACAAGAAAACCGGCCAGGAAACCATTGTGATCACCGAGCTGCCCTACCAGGTGAACAAGGCCAAACTGGTGGAAAAAATTGCCGAACTCATGCGGGACAAAGTCATCACCGGGGCATCGTTTGTACGGGATGAATCCGACCGTCAGGGCATGCGCGTTGCCATAGGACTCAAGCGGGACCAGATCGCTGAAGTGGTGATCAACCAGCTGTACAAACACACCAATCTTCAGACCTCGTTCGGCATCATTTTTCTGGCTGTGGTGAACAACCGGCCGGAACTGCTGACTCTCAAGGATATTTTGCAGCATTTCATCGAACACCGCAAGGATGTCATCATCCGGCGGACCCGGTATGATCTGAGAAAAGCGGAAGAGCGGGCACATATCCTGGAAGGATTGAAGATCGCACTGGATCACCTGGACGAGGTGGTGGCCCTGATCCGGGCGTCCCGGTCCCCGGAAGAAGCCAAAACCGGCCTGATCGCCACTTTTGATCTGACACCGGTGCAGGCCCAGGCCATTCTGGACATGCGGCTTCAGCGGCTCACCGGGTTGGAGCAGGAAAAAATCATCACGGAATATGACGCCCTGCTCAAAGATATTGCCTGGTATAAAGAAATTCTGGGCAGTGACCAGGTGGTCAAGAGATTGATCAAGGAGGAGCTCACGGAGCTGGTGGATGAATTCGGTGACGACCGCCGGACCCGGATCGTGGAGAGCACGGCCGACATCAGCATCGAAGACCTGATTGCCGAAGAGGACATGGTGGTCACCGTGACCCGGTCCGGATATATCAAGCGCAATCCGGTCAGCCTTTATGCCAGCCAGCACCGGGGGGGCAAAGGCAAGACCGCCATGGGAACCAAAACCGATGACTTTGTGGAGCATCTGTTTGTGGCATCCACCCATGCCACTGTCCTGTTTATCACCAATTTCGGCAAAGTGTACCAGATCAAGGTCTATGAACTGCCCATGGCCGGCCGGTCCAGCCTGGGCAAGGCCATCGTCAATCTGCTTCAGTTCGATGAAGGGGAGACCCTGGCCACGCTGTTGACCGTGAACGAATTTGTGGAAAACTGGTATGTGGTCATGGCTACCCGGAAAGGACGGGTCAAGAAAACTGATCTCATGGC
>CALGAJ010000078.1 GCA_937951975.1 uncultured Desulfotignum sp. | reverse complement strand
GACACCTTTGAGGCCATGATCGATGAAGACCGGTTCAACGACCTGACCATTTTCGGCCTGCGCAGTATTTTTGAATACGGGTTTGTGGAAGACCCGGACAAGGCCATTCTCAAGCTGCTGCGCCACGGGGTCCGGCCCATCCTGGCGGTGGCAAAAAAATACCGGCCCGTCAAAACCGTGGTGATTGCATTGAGCGGGTCCATGGAATCGGCCAGAGCCACCAGAGATTACCTGCAGTTGAATCCCTGGCCCGGTTCTGAAATCCGTCTGGTCCATTTTACGCACCGGAAAAAACCGGAACCGTTTCTCCTGGAAAAAGCCGCGGACTACTGCCAGGCCCACGGATTCGAGGTCCGGACCGATCTGATGGACGGCAACCCCAAAACCGATCTGCTGGCCTATGCCCATGACAAGCAAGCCGATCTCATCGTCATGGGGAACAGCTCCCAAAACATCATCAAGCGCAGTCTGCTGGGGGACACCGTGCTGGAAACCATTCATTCCGCAGATATTCCCTTGTTTCTGTCCCAGTAGACATGCTGCTGAAACCGCCTGAAACCGAGGCTGTCCCGGACTGCTGCCGGGGAGGCCTTTATTCCTGCCTGCTGCCTTTCGGACTGTTCGGGCTGCTGTGCCTGGCCTGGCCCCGGGTGGCCGGCGGAGCGGTGTTTACGGCTCAGTGGGCCTGGGTGCCCAGCCTGGATCTGAACCTGGCATTCCGTCTGGACGGGCTGAGCCTGCTGTTCGGCCTGATCATCACCATGACCGGGTTTTTCGTCACCATCTATGCCTCCAGTTACATGGCCGGCCATCCCCACAACGGCCGGTTTTTTGTATTTCTCCACGCATTCATGACCGCCATGCTGGGCATCGTGTTTGCCGACAACCTGCTGCTGATGTTCATCTGCTGGGAAGCCACCACGGTTCTGTCGTTTCTGCTCATCGGGTTTGACCATGAAAAGGCGGAAGCCCGGGAGAACGCCCGCCAGGCCCTGCTGGTCACCGGGGCCGGGGGCCTGTTTCTGCTGATGGGGATTCTTTTGGTCAAATCCGCGGGCTTTCCCATGACGCTGAGTCTTCTGGGTGACTCAAGGGACCTGATTCAAACCCATGCCCTGTATCCGGCCGTGTTCATCTGCTTTCTGGTAGGGGCCATGACCAAATCCGGGCAGGTGCCGTTTCATTTCTGGCTGCCCAACGCCATGAGCGCGCCCACCCCCATCAGTGCGTTCCTCCATGCCGCCACCATGGTCAAGGCCGGGATCTACCTGCTCATGCGCCTGCACCCGGTCCTGGGGGGCACGACCCTGTGGATGAGCACCCTGGTGCTGGTGGGAGGGACCACGGCCCTGTGGGGCGCGGTCCAGGCCCTGGGCCCCTGTGACCTGAAACGGATACTGGCCTATACCACGCTCATGGCCTTAGGCGTTCTCACCCTGTTTCTGGGGGGCCGGACCGTGATGTCTTTGACCGCAGCCACCACGTTTCTCATGGTCCATGCCCTGTACAAGGCGGCTTTGTTTCTGGCGGTGGGCAGCATCGACCACCAGACCGGAACCCGGGACCTGAACCTTCTGGGGGGCCTGATGACCCGCATGCCTTTGACCACCCTGGCCGTGGCCGGGGCCACCCTGTCCATGGCCGGATTTCCGCTGTTTTTCGGATTTATCGGCAAGGAGATCATGTATGCAGGTGCCCTGGCCGAAGAAATATGGCCTTTGTTTGCCACAGGCATCACCCTGTCGGCCAATGCCCTGATGACCGCCGTGGCCGCCATCATTCTGATCACCCCGTTTTTCGGCCCGTTGCCGGCGCATTTGAAACACACCTGGGAGACCCCCTGGACCATGCGGATCGGACCGGCATTCATGGGGCTTTTAGGCATTGTATTCGGGATCATGCCCGAATGGGTGTCAAAACATCTGATCCAGCCGGCGGTGTTCGCGTTTCACCCGGACAGAGAAGAGATCCGGCTGTTTCTGTTCCACGGCATCAATCTGCCGTTGCTGTTAAGTGTCGTCACCCTGACATCCGGGGCGGTGATCTACTGGCAGAAAACCCGACTTCGCCGGGGCATTGGTGCGGCCACAGAAAAACTGTGGGTGACCACACCCGGGCTTTACCAGTCCGGGCTGACCCGGTTTCTTGGCACAGCGGCCGCCGTGACCCGGATTCTGCAGAACGGTTCCCTGTCCATTTATCTGTCGGTCATTGTTCTCACCCTGGTGCTTTTGACAGGCAGTGTCTGGCTGCCGCATGCCGCTGACATCGTCACAGTCCCGGCTGTTACCGGCCCATACATTGCCGTGGGTCTGTTTGTTTTTGTCCTGGGGGCCGCGGCGGTCGTGGTGACGGCCCGGCACCGGCTGGCTGCCATCGGCGGGCTCGGCGGTGTGGGCGGGGGCGTGGCATTGATATTTCTGGTGTTCGGGGCCCCGGATATTGCGTTGACCCAGCTGCTGGTGGAAACATTGACATTGATTTTTGTCTCCCTGATCCTGTTGCGCCTGCCCCCCATGGAACCCATCATCAACCCCGGCACCCCTTCCCGGATGCGCACCCTCAGAAATGCCATTTTATCCGCAGGCGCGGGCCTGGTGGTCTTCACCCTTATTTCAGGGGTTGTGGGCCACCCTCTGGACCGGGGCCAGACCACGTTTTTTGAAACCCACAGCTATCTTTCAGCCCATGGCCGGAACATCGTCAACGTCATCCTGGTGGACTTCCGCAGTCTGGACACCTTAGGAGAAATCTGTGTGATCGTGCTGGCCGCCTGGGCCGGTGTCCACCTGATCCGCCGGCCCTTTGGGCAAAAAAGGGCGCCATGAAATCCGTGATCCTGAAAACCGCCACCCGGCTCATGATCGGTTTGATGCTGATATTTGCCGTGTATGTGTTTCTGCGGGGTCATCATGAACCCGGCGGCGGATTTTCCGCCGCCCTTCTGGCCGGCACTGCGTTTTCCCTGCTGGCCATCACAAAAGGGGCCGATCATGTCCGCAAAGCCATTCGTATCCGCCCGTCCTTCATGGCCCTGTCCGGCCTGGCCCTGGCCGCCGGGGCCGGGCTGCCGGCACTTTTTTTTGGAAAACCTTTTTTGACCGGCATCTGGTGGCAGACAGAGCTTTTTTCCGCCGGTACGCCGCTGATTTTTGATTCCGGGGTTTTTCTGGCCGTGCTCGGGGCGATTCTGTCCATACTTCTGGCCCTGGAGGAAAACTGAAAAATGGAGCATCTTCTGGCCCTGACCGTGGGAACCCTGTTCAGCGGTGCGTTGTTTCTGATGCTTTCCGGCGAACTGGTGCGGTTTGTTTTCGGATTTGTCCTCATGGGCAATGCCGTCAACCTGCTGATCTTCACGGCCGGCCGACTGTCTTTCGTGGCACCGCCTCTGATCGGGAAAACCGGGACAGTCCCGGCAGGGCCTGTGGCCAACGCCCTGCCCCAGGCCCTGATCCTGACCGCCATTGTCATCGGTTTCGCCATGACCCTGTTTCTGCTGATCCTGCTGTACCGCACCTATGCCCAAACCCGGACCCTGAACACCCGCCGGACTGAATTTCTGTCTGAATCCGCCGGGGATGACACGGATTCCGATATCCGGAAAAAGAATCCTTCATGACCCATCTGCTGATTTCTCCCATACTGGTCCCCATGGCCTTTGCCGTGATCACCTGGTGTTTCAGGCATCATGACCGCCACAGCGGCAGTGCCGCCATTGCCGGGGCCCTGATTCATCTGGCCTGTGCCGGATGGCTGCTGTCTGCGGTCATGGCAGACGGCGTGGTCGTGCTGTGGGTGGGCAGCTGGCCTTCCCCCGCCGGCATCTGTCTGGCGGCGGATCTGCTGAGCGCCGTCCTGGTGACGGTCACCTCGGTCCTCCATGTGGCCGTGATGATCTATGCCCGCGCGGACACCACCCGGGAACAGATCCGGGCCGGATTTCACCCGTTCATGCAGATGCTGACCGCCGCCATCTGCGGGGCATTTCTCACCGGAGACCTGTTCAATCTGTATGTATGGTTCGAAGTGATGCTCATGGCATCGTTCGGCATCATGGTCATGGACCATCCCGCAGCCAGGCTTCCCAATGCCGTTAAATATGTGACCCTGAACATCGTCGCCACCTTGTTCCTGCTGACCGGCATCGGCCTGGTCTATGGGCTGACCGGCACCCTGAACCTGGCGGATCTGCATGACAAAATTGCATTGATTGAAAACGACGGGCTGCTGGCCGGCACATCCCTGCTTCTGATGACCGCATTCGGTATCAAATCCGCCCTGTTTCCGTTATTCTTCTGGCTGCCGGCGGCATACCACACCCTGCCCCCGGGGGTGGCCGCTTTTTTCGGCGGACTGCTCACCAAGGTGGGGGTGTATGCCCTGATCCGCCTGTTCACCCTGGTATTTGTCACACAACCTTATATCACCCACACGATTCTGATGATCGCAGCCGGGCTGACCATGCTGTCCGGTGTTCTGACCGCCGCCTCCCGGATGGACATCCGCCGGATCCTGTCGTTTCACATCATCAGTCAGGTGGGATACATGGCCCTGGGACTGGCCGTGTTCACGCCCCTGGCCCTGGCCGCCGCTTTCATCTATATGGTGCACAATATCATGGCCAAAGCCGCCCTGTTTCTGGTGGGCGGCCTGATCCGGCGGGCAGCCGGATCTTTTCATCTGACCCGGATCGGCAGCCTGTACAAAACCCATGGCCTGCTGTCAGCGGGATTTTTCATCCCTGCGTTTGCGTTGGCCGGGTTTCCCCCGTTATCCGGGTTCTGGGCCAAGCTGCTGATCATCTATGCCTGCCTTGAAACCCGCCACTTTGGTGCCGCGGCCCTGGCCGCATTTGTGGGTCTGCTGACCCTTTTTTCCATGGTCAAAATCTGGATGGAAGCGTTCTGGAAGCCGTCACCTCAAACGCAGGATGTCTCTGAAATCAGAACCCTGTCCCCCTGGATGATGGGACCGGTGCTGGGGTTGTGCCTGATGCTCGTGGTGATGGGCCTTTTCATTGAACCGGTTTTCCACCTGGCACTGACCGCCGGCGAACAGTTGATGGATCCGGCCGGCTATGTGGCGGCGGTGAAAGGGGGAAAATGATGCCGCTGCTGATACTCAACCTCTTTTTTGCCGCCGTGTTCACCCTGCTTTTGGGCAGCACCCGCATCAGTGCATTCATTGGTGGTTTTTTCATCGGATACATCATCTTATGGGTGTCCAGCCCGTTGTATCCGGACACCCGGTATTTCAGGAAACTGCCCAAAACGATCAATCTGGTCCTTTATTTTTTCAAGGAACTGGTGATCTCCTCTTTCCGGGTGACCTGGGATGTGATCACCCCTTCCCATATCAGCCGTCCGGGGATCATCGGGGTGCCGTTGTCGGCCCGCACCGACCTGGAAATTTTCCTGGTGTCCAGTCTGCTGTCACTGACACCGGGCACCCTGAGTGTGGATTTGTCGGAAGACAGACACACCCTGTTTGTCCATGTCATGTTTCTTGAAGATGGGGACAAAACCCGGCATGACATCAAAAACGGACTGGAAAAACGCGTTCTGGAGGTAATGCGGTAATGATGAATTCACAGACATTTCTGTACGGGGCCGCCCAGATTGCCATGGTGATCCTTCTGGCCGGCATGGCGCTGGTATTATGGCGCCTGGTCAAGGGACCCACCGCCGCAGACCGGGTCGTTGCCATGGATCTGCTGTCCGTGCTGGTGGTGACGTTTCTGGTGTCCCTTTCCATTCACACCAGAGAAACCAGCTACCTGGATGTGGCCATTGCCTATGCATGCATCGCTTTTCTGGGAACCATCGCCCTGGCCCGGTTTATCCAGCGGGCGTCCCGGCATGATCCTGCAGAATCACATCCCGATCATACCCCGGAACCCCCGTCATCTGAAAGAGACGTGCATGATTGAGTATATCACCGCCATTTTCATGATTTCCGGCAGTCTTTTCTGCCTGATTGCTGCGCTGGGTGTGTTCCGGTTCCCCGATACTTTGATCCGCATGCATGCCGTTACCAAGGCCGGCACCCTGGGGGCCGGGCTGATGGTGCTGGCCCATGCGGTGTTCTTTCAAAGTCCGGGCATTTTTCTGCGCGCCGTGTTCATCATCCTGCTGCTGCTGTTTACGGCGCCGGTGGCGGCACACCTCATTGCACGGGCATCCTACCGGAGCGGTGTCCCCTTATCCGGACATACCTGGATCGATGAATTAAATGACAAAAAGAATATATAGCTATATTGTAATCATCAGTTGACAATTCACCGGGTTTGGATTAAGGTTGTCGGCAATTTCAGCGGCCGCTGTAAAGCGGCTTTTTTAAAGACAAACTCAAGGAAAAAAGGGGATCTGTAAGATGTCACCCGGAGGTGTATTTATTCAAGGCATAGTCAGCGTATTTTTTGGTATGGCTCTTTTATATCTGTCCATTAAAATCACTGCATTCGCTGTTGATTCATTTGCAAAAAAAGACAAGGGAGCCGTAAAAAATGGGAAATAAGCTGGTTGCGTTACTGGATACTACAGGGTTTGTTCACCTGACACCCGGAATGATCGTCATGTGGATCATCGGCCTGCTGCTCATTTATCTGGCCATTAAAAAACAATATGAACCCCTGCTGCTGCTGCCCATCGGATTCGGCATCCTGCTGGTCAACCTGCCGTTGAGCGGTCTGATGGATGAAAATGTGGGACTGCTGTGGAAATTTTATCACTACGGCATCCACTGGGAAATTATTCCGCCTTTGATTTTCTTAGGGATTGGTGCCTTCACGGATTTTGCACCGTTACTGGCCAATCCGAGGCTGATTTTTCTGGGGGCCGGTGCCCAGGCCGGGGTGTATCTGACCTTTTTTGCCTCCCATGCCATGGGATATGACATCATGGAAGCCGCCACCATCGGCATGATCGGCGGGGCTGACGGTCCCACGACCATATTTATCGCATCCAAACTGGCGCCCCAGCTCATGGGGGCCTGTGCCGTGGCAGCCTATTCTTACATGGCCATGGTACCCATTATTCAGCCCCCGATCATGCGCCTGCTGACCACCAAGGCGGAACGGGCCATGCACATGGCCAAACCCCGGCCGGTGAGCAAAAGAGAAAAACTGCTGTTCCCCATCATTTCCACCTTTGTGATCATTCTGCTGATCCCGGCATCCGCCCCGTTGATCTCCATGCTCATGCTGGGCAACCTGTTCAGAGAATCCGGGGTGGTGGAACGGTTGAAAGGGGCGGCCCAGAATGAACTCATGAATATTGTCACCATTTTTCTGGGACTGCCCATCGGCGCCACCATGCACGCAGACATCTTTTTGCAGCCCAAGGTGCTGTTTATTTTCATTCTGGGGCTTATTGCGTTCATCCTGAGCACGGCCACGGGCATTATTCTGGCCAAACTGATGAACCTGGTGTCAAAGGAAAAAATCAACCCTCTGCTGGGAGCGGCCGGTGTATCCGCCGTACCCATGGCTGCCCGGGTCGTCCATAAGGTCGGGACCGAGGCAGACAAGAAGAACTATCTGCTCATGTACGCCATGGGACCCAATGTGGCCGGCGTGATCGGCACGGTCATCGCTGCAGGGATGTTCATCACCCTGCTCGGCGGCTGATCGATCCCTAAGCATTCAGACAAATAATTTAACGGTTGGCTTATCGGCAACCTTGGTTTTTAAAAACCAGACAACCACATAAAAGGAGAAAAAAAATGGCAAGTGAAATAACAGCTCCATTACCGGGAAAAATCGTCCGAATGGACATTGAAGTCGGTTCATCGGTTGAAGAGGACATGGAAATTCTGGCCATCGAAGCCATGAAAATGGAAAACGTTGTGTATGCCCCCTGCGACGGTACGATTGAAAAAATATTGAAAAAAGTGGGGGATGAAGTGGAAGATGGAGAAGTGATCGCCACAATCGCGTAGCGTTCTTTCTTTTGATCCTTATCATCGTCTGATGCCTGCCGGCGCCCTGGTGCCGGCAGGCATTTTTTTTATCATGCAACACGGTTTTTCAAGTCCCCTGCCTGCCCTCAGCCCATCCTTTTACACCCGGTTTTCAGACATATCAGGTCCGGATGCTTTTTTTTTGCCTGAAAACAAGACATTGAAATTCCTGTTGTTCTGTATCCGGCATTGATTTCACCACGAAGTGCACGAAGAACACGAAGAATTTCAAAAACAACACGCAACAGACATCCGATTCCGGGATTCGAACGTTCCCTCAGATTATGCTTTGTGAAATATTTTTTTCATCCAGGCACGATGGTTGCTCATGCGTCTGCTGAACAGGTTATCTTGCAACCTGAAATCCAACATAAGGAGCAATCATGCAGAACACCGACATACCCGCAGAAACGCTGATTATCGATGATGACGAGCCTCCGAGCAGCAGGCATGCCATCAACACGCTGTACCCGGCCCCGCCGGCCGGACAGTCCTCCTTTCAATTGACCCGTCCGGTATTCATTCTGCCGGCCAGAAAACCCACTTCCCCGCGTCACCCGAAACTCAGCCCTGAAACAAAAGCATTCCAGAAACAGTTTTTCCCCGGTTCCACGGCCCGGGACTGGCATGACTGGCAGTGGCAGGTCCGCCACCGCATTCACACCTATGCCCGGCTCAACCAGATCCTGCCCCTGGGCCCGGATGAATTTCTGGCGGACAACACGGTCCAGCTGCCTCTGAGCATCACCCCGTATTATGCCGGCCTGATCCCGAAAGATGTGCCGGATCATCCGCTGCGGCGGTGCGTGGTGCCCACGACCAACGAATGGGTCAGGATGCCCTGCGAATCCGACGACCCCCTGGGAGAAGACCACCAGAGCCCGGTGCCCGGGCTGGTGCACCGGTATCCGGACCGGGTCCTGTTTCTGCTTACCGATTTCTGCTCCACCTACTGCCGGTACTGCACAAGATCCAGGATGGTGGGCCATGGCGGAATCCGGGCCAGCCGGGCAAGGTGGGAAAAAGCCATTGCCTATATTGCGGCAAATCCGTGTGTCCGGGACGTACTGCTGTCCGGCGGGGATCCGTTGACCCTGGGCGACGACCGTCTGGAATGGGTGCTGTCGAAGCTGCGGCAGATTCCCCATGTGGAAATCATCCGCATCGGCACCAAAGTGCCGGCCGTGCTGCCCCAGCGCATCACCCCGAAACTGGTGAAAATGCTCAAAAAATATCACCCGTTGTGGCTGAGCCTGCATTTTGCCCACCCGGACGAATGCACCCCGGAATCCTTGAATGCCTGCGCCATGCTGGCGGATGCCGGTATTCCGTTAGGCTCCCAGACCGTGCTGCTCAAGGGAATCAACGACAGTGTCCCGGTCATGACGCAGCTGATGCACGGGCTCATGAAAATGCGGGTCCGGCCCTATTACCTGTACCAGTGCGATCCCATTACCGGGTCCGGCCATTTCAGGACTTCCATTGCCAAAGGGCTTGAGATCATCAAGGGCATGCGAGGGTTCACCACCGGATATGCCGTGCCCGCCTATGTGGTGGACGCCCCGGGGGGCGGCGGCAAGATCCCGCTCATGCCCGACTATGTCAGCGGCCGCACCGCAGATGACCTGATCCTGACCAATTATGAAAATAAAAGCTTTACCTATCCCGATCCGGGCCTGGAAAGCCATCAGACCGTATCGGCGGCCCAAGGCGGCGGCATGACCGCGTCACGGGAGGGCAGACAATGATCATCGGAATGACCTATGACCTGCGCCGGGACTATCTGGACCAGGGATACACGGCTCTGGAAACCGCGGAATTCGATTCCGTGGAAACCATCGAAGCCATTGAACAGGCCCTCATGGACCTGGGACACACCCCGGTGCGCATCGGCAATGCCCGGCACCTCACCGAACGCCTGGTGGCGGGCGAGCGCTGGGACCTGGTATTCAACATTGCCGAAGGCCTTCACGGCATGGGCCGGGAAGCCCAGGTGCCGGCCATCCTGGACCTGTATCAGATCCCCTATACATTTTCAGATCCCCTGGTGATGTCGCTGACCCTGCACAAGGCCCTGACCAAGCGGATCATCCGGGATGCCGGCCTTTCCACAGGGCGGTTTTTTCTGGCGGCCAGCCCCGAGGATGCCGGCCGGGTGCCGTTTGATCCCCCCTATTTTGTCAAACCCGTGGCCCAGGGCACGGGCATGGGCATCACCGCCGATTCCGTGGTCCGGACCCGGCAGGCCCTGCCCGGTGTCTGCCGGGCACTGATGGACCAGTTCGGCCAGGACGTGCTCATCGAGCAGTTCCTGTCCGGCCGGGAATTCACCACCGGACTGGTGGGAACGGGGGACCGGGCAAAGGTGATGGGCACCATGGAGATCATCGTGCTGGCTGATCCCGGAAAAGCGATCTATTCCTTTGAGAACAAGGAAGGATGGAAAGGCCGGGTTGAATACCTGCCGTTATCCCCGGATGTGGATCCGCTGATCCGGGAGGTGGAAGCCCTGGCCCTGGCTGCCTGGCAGGTGCTGGAATGCCGGGACGCCGGCCGCATCGACATCCGGTGCGATGATACCGGCACCCCCTGTTTTATCGAGGTGAACCCCCTGGCCGGACTGCGGCCCCATTATTCCGACCTGCCCATGGTGTGTGAATTTTTCGGGACCTCTTATGTCCGACTGATTGACATGATCCTGGCCTCGGCCCTGGAACGGCTGCCTGCACCGCATATCAATGCCTTTCCGGAGCCGGCATGACCCGTTTCATTGCCGTTGTGCACAATGCCGTGACCGATCCGGACCGGCCGGACGAGGCCGATGTTCTGGTTCAGGTGGATGCGGTATCCCGGGCCCTCACCGGCCTGGGATATCATCCCGTGCCCGTGCCCTGCGGTCTCGACCTGGCGGCCCTGAAAACGGCCCTGGCAAAGATGCGCCCCCTGGGAGTGTTCAACCTGGTGGAGTCCCTGGAAAACCGGGGCAGCCTGATCCATGTGGTGCCGGCCCTGCTGGATGCCATGGGCATCCCTTATACCGGATGCCCGGCACCGGCCGTGTACGCCACCTCCCACAAGGTGATGGCCAAGGAGCGCCTGTATCTGGCCGGCCTGCCCACCCCTGCCTGGATCAACCCGTTTCCGTTGGACATGCCCTGGCAGGGGGCCTTGACATCGGATATGGACCGATCCCTGAACACCGGGCCGGATGCAAACACCCTCCCCCGGAACAGCGCGGCTTCCCTGAATCAGGACATGGACGGCCTGTGGATCATCAAATCGGTGTGGGAACACGGCTCATTGGGACTGGAAGCGGAAAACCTGGTGACCGGCACGGCAACGTCCGTGGCACGGCTGCTCAAGGCCCGGGCCACGGACCTGGGCGGGGCCTGCTTTGCCGAACGATTCATCCCGGGCCGGGAATTCAACCTGTCGCTGCTGGCGGACCGTTCCGGCGTGCAGGTGCTGCCCCCGGCCGAGATCCTGTTTCCGGACACCCCGGACAACCGGCCCGCCATGGTGGGATTCCGGGCCAAATGGGACGAGGCTTCCGAAGAATACCACAACACCCCCCGGCGGTTTGACTCTTCGCCTGAGG
>CALGAJ010000077.1 GCA_937951975.1 uncultured Desulfotignum sp. | reverse complement strand
ACGAACCGTTCATCTATATCTGTTATGACAATGAAGGGTACATGAATACCGGGATCCAGAAAAGCGGCACCACCCCGTACGGCGCCACCACCACCACTACCCCCTACGGCACGGTGCACAAGGGGAAAAACCTGCGGCGCATGAACCTGGGGCTGAAAATGGCCATGAACAAGATCCCGTACACGGCCACAGCCACCCTCAGTGACCTGGAGGACCTGGCCAAAAAACTGCTCAAGGCCAAAAAAGCCAAGGAACGGGGTTTCTGCTTTCTTCACGTGTTTGCGCCCTGCCCCACCGGGTGGGGGGCGAATCCCGCAGATACGATAGAGATCTGCCGGCAGGCAGTCAAAACCAATTATTTTCCTTTGTGGGAAGCTGAAAACGGTAAAATCCGCATGACCAAAACCGTTAAAAAACCCAAACCCGTAAGTAATTACACAAAGCTGATGAAAAAATTCAATCACATGACTGAAGCGGATCTTGAGATCCTTCAGGAAGATGTGGAATATGAAACTTGCCTGTTGGGCGGACTGAGCGTTCTGGAAGCGGAATGCCAGTTACCGGTATCAGCGGAAGATCAAGGAGAAATATCATGATGAGTGAAGTCAGATTCCATGGCAGGGGCGGGCAGGGGGTGGTCACCACCTCCAAGATTCTGGCCAATGCATTTGCCAGAACCGGGCAGTTCGGCGCCAGTTTCCCCATGTTCGGATTCGAGCGCCGTGGCGCGCCGGTGACGGCATTCGGCCGGTTTTCCGACAAGCCGGTAAAAGAGAAAACTCAGATCTACAACCCCAACATTCTCGTGGTGCTGGACCCTTCTCAAAAAAATTCTCCCGCGGTGTTTGACGGTTTGTTACCCGGTGGTATGCTCTTGATCAACGACAAGAAGAACCAGGGCGATATCCGTCACGAGAATTTAAGAAAACTGGCGATGGTCGATGCCAACGGCATTGCCATGGAAGAGATCGGGCTCCCCATTCCAAATACCGTGGTTGTTGGAGCATTTGCAAAAATGTCGGGTCTGCTGGACATTGATCCGGTTTTGGAGGCGTTGGCGGATTATTTTTCAGGAAAAAAACTGGATGCCAACAGGGTCTGCGCAAAAAGAGGGTTTGAGGAGGTAACGACTGTTGATCTTTAGGCCGCATGACACAGAATCAATACGAACACCTATTTTTAAATGTATAGAAAAAAGGAGCTGCTATGCCTAGATGGGGAATGGTAATCGATGTCAAACGGTGTATTGCCTGCTGGGGATGCACCATCGCGTGCAAGGAAGAACATTTTTTACCGCCCGGGGTATTCTTCAACCGGGTGCTGATCGGAGAAACCGGCAAGTTTCCCACCTCTTCCAAGCTGATTTATCCGGTCCTTTGCAACCACTGTGAAGATGCCGCCTGTGTGGAGGCGTGTCCCACGGGAGCCACTTATGTCAGAGAAGACGGTATCGTGGCCGTTGATGATACCAAATGCGTGGGATGCCGGGCCTGTATGATCGCCTGCCCGTATCAGCAGCGGACCTATTACGATGAAAAAACCAAAAATCGGGAATATTTTCCAGGTCAGGGCAAGACCGAGATGGAAATTATCGGTGAAAAGCTGTATCCATTCAAACTCGGAACCGTGATCAAGTGCAATTTCTGTTCGGAAAGAGTGGATGCGGGCATGAAAAAAGGGTTGACCCCTGGAAAGGATGAAAACGCGACCCCTGCCTGTGTGAACATCTGCCCGGTGGGTGCCCGGGTGTTCGGGGACCTGGATGATCCCAACAGCGAGATCAACCGGTTGATCATGGAAAAGAAAGGCAAACAGCTCAGAAAAGAATTCGGCACTGAACCCGCCGTGTATTATATCGATTAAACAGGAGGCAACATGACCTATAAGACAGATGAAATTTGGGAAGACAAATGGGTAAATACCACCTGTGGCGTATGCTACTGCGGATGCGGTGCCAAAGTGCGGGTGGTGAACGGGGTGCCGGTGAAAATCGAAGGCATCAAGGAAAGTACCATGGGCGGCACCAATGCCGGGCTGTGCGGCAAAGGGGCCGCCGGGCTCATGTACTACCATGACCCCAACCGCATCAAGAAACCGATGCTCCGGACCAATCCGGAAAAAGGGATCGGCGTGGATCCCAAGTGGAAAGAGATCGAATGGGAAGAGGCCTATGAGATCATCGCCACCAAGATGAAAAAGATCATGGAAGACGATCCCAACAAGATTCTTTTCACCAACCAGACCATGCGGGCGTCGGACGGGCCGCACAACCACCCGTATTTTTACGCCCAGGCGTTCGGTGTCAAGAACAACGGCAACTTTATCATCGGCGGCGGCAGTCTTCACTGCGGCAATGCCTGTCACATGCTGGGCGGCCTGATTCACGGGGCCTGGTCCATTGCGCCCGACTGGCGCTACACCAAATATGTGCTCAAATGGGGCTCCAGCAAGGGCACCGGTTCCGGACATTCCGCCATGACCAACGCCCGGCTCAGAGCCGATGCGGTCAGAAGAGGTATCAAGGAGATCGTGTTCGATCCCATGGGCAATTTCGCCGGGGGCAAGGCCACGGAATGGCTGGCCATCCTGCCGGGCACGGACACGGCCGTGGGCCTGGCCATTGCCAACTATATCGTGAACATGCGCGGGGAAATGGATGAGATCTATCTCAAAGCCAAAACCAATTTCGTCTACCTGATCAAAGATGACGGCACCTACATGCGCCATGAAACAAGCGACAAACCGCTGGTGTACGATACCAAAGCCGGCGAGATCAAAGAGTATGACGACAAATCAGTGGCCTGGGAAGACATGGCCCTGGACGGCGAATATGAATACAACGGGGAAAGGGTCCGGCCCTGCTTTGTGCCGTTCAAGGAACATCTGAAACAGTACACCATTGAATGGGCATCCGAGGTCTCCACAGTGCCGGCGGCCAAGATCCTGGAAGTGGCCAAAGGCTGGGTGGACAACGCCCAGATCGGCTCCACCATTACCATCGAGGGTAAAACCTTTCCCTACCGGCCGGTGTCTTCGGTCACGTTCCGCGGGTCCCAGGGGCATTCCAACGGGATACACCAGGTGGCGGCCATTGATTTGATGGCCCAGCTGGTGGGCGCTGAAGACGTTCCCGGCGGCACCCTGGGATGGCCGGCCATCCGCCGGGCCTATCCGGGCGGTCATTACGAGCAGACCTGTAAAGTGGGCACCGACGGGGTGATCGTGCCGTCCGTGTTCTATTCCCATGATCCCTGGCCGGTGCATGCACCCAGCTATCCCGCCACCAACATGGGATGCGTGGATGTGTGGACCCACTGCACCCTGTCCCATATCCCTTATGTGGAAGAGGTGGATTACATCCATGAAAAACTGGGCATGAAATCCAAACCCGAGATGATTTTCGGTATTTCCGCCAACTTTGTCATCAGTAATTCTGACTGGGATACGGCGGTGAAAAATTTCAAGGACTGCTTTGTGGTGCAAAACGACCTGTGGATCAACGAAACCGACCAGGCCATCGGGGATCTGATTCTGCCGGATGTGTCCTATCTTGAAAAAGACTGCTGGTCCTCGGAGATCGATGCGTTCTTTTTCTCAGGATCTCCCTCTTATGAAGACTGGTACGTGCATCTTCAGAAACCCGTGGCCAAACCCATCGGCGAATCCCGGTTCTTCATGGACGTGTATCTGGAGGTGGCCCATCGGGTGGGTGTGCTGGACAAGTTCAACGCCAAGCTCAATGATTACTACCGGATCGAGGATCCGGAACTTCAGATCAAGCCCGGTGAAAAACTGACATGGAAAGAGATCGGGGAACGGGTCCTCAGATGGGTGTACGGTCCGGACAAGGAAAAAATTGAAGAACAGGGATACGCCACCTGGCACAAACCCATTGAAGATGTTTACTGGCGGTGGGAAATCGATTCCAGATGCCCGGTGTACATGGAATATCTGATCCATGACAGACGCAATATGGAAAAGATTTTCGAAGAAACCGGATTCGACTACCAGAAGCTTGAAATGGACATGGATCAGTATACGCCCCTGCCCACCTGGTTCTGGCCTGAATCCCACAAGGACCTGGATGATGAATACGATCTGCTGGCATTTTCCTACCGGGATATCCTGCATACCAACAATACCACGTTCCAGAATCCGTATGTGGATGAAGTGTCTAAAATGTGCCCCTATACCTTTACCATCACTTTGAACACCACCATGGCCAAGGAACGGGGATTCAAGGACGGAGATATCATCTGCATCGAGAACAAATACGGGGTCAAGGAAAAAGGCATTGTCAAAACCATGGAAGCCCAGAGCCCCAAGGTGATCGGTATTGCCGGCCAGGGAGGGTTGTGGGCGGACGGGCGGCCCATTGCCAAAGGCAAAGGCGCCAATTTCTGCAAACTGCTGCCGTCCAAACTCAAATATTTCGACCCGGTCGCCGGTAACATGGAAACTGCGGTTGCTGTCAAGATTTATAAAGCGTAATACAGGAGGGTCTATTCATGAATGATAATCACCAAAATCTGGTTGAAACCATGTTTCCGTCCGATGGCTCCGGGACCAAGCCTTATGAGTGGATGATCACCCCCACCCGCCAGCGGCAGTGGATCGATGACAAAGGCGTTTTTCTGTGGCTGGCCTTCTTTTTCTCTGAAATCGGCGCCGGTCTGTACTTCATGTCCCTGTTTTACAGTTTCAGGCCCGGGATCGTGATCGGCTGGCTGATAACGCTGCTACTGGGTGGAATCATCCATATGCTGTATCTGGGTAATCCGAAACGGGCGTGGCGCATGCTGATGAAGCCCAATACCTCCGAACTTTCCCGGGGGATCTGGATCATCGGTATTTTTGCCGTTCTGGGCTTTTTGCAGATGATCACCCCGGGCGGGTTCAATATGGTGTTTAATTTTATCATGGGCATCTTGTGTCTGCTGATTATTTCCCACGGGTTTGCCACCATGAACGTGGTACGGGCCCTGCCGGCATGGAGTTCCACCATTGTGCTGCCGTTGTCCATCATTTCCGGGATCTGGGTCGGACAGCAGCTGCTCCAGTTCATATTTGCTCTGAGCGGCAATGCCACTGTGGTTTCCGGCATGGAAGTCTGGGCCGCCACGTTCTTTCTGATCTATGTGCTGTGCATCGGGCTGTATGCCTGGGGAACATGGCATATGAGTGATGTGGCAAAAATCTCCGTGAAGAAGATGCTGGAAGGTGATCTCAAACGGATCACCTATGTGGGTGTCGGGGTGCTGGCCGTTCTTTTACCCCTGATTTTTACATTGATCATGTGGGGAGGAAGTACCAACGGATTTCTGGTGTTTCTGCGTCTGGCATCTGTTCTGGCAGGAGATCTGGCCGTCCGATACCTTATTATGAAAACAGCGGTGTATAATCCATTGATTTAAATTGTTTTTTTCTTTTTTATTGAAGTGCAGGCAGTACGGACAAAAAATTTTCTGTGCTGCCTGTGTTTTTTTATCAGCGTCTTTCATGAGTTGAAGTTGAAAAAAAAAGAAAAACAATATATGGTTTTTTTATTATGAAATGGCCGGTCTGTCTTTTACAAGACAGTGGAAATCGGGCAAAGGTGTTAAAAGACAGGGAAGAATCTTTTTCATCAAAAACGGGATACTAAATGACTGATAAAAATCAAACCGAAACCCCATTGGCGGAGGAAGAGACCAAACCGGTTTCTCAGGCCAGAGTCAAATTCGAGGTGTACGGAGAGGAAATGATCGAAAAAGAAGTGAAATCCTCAGGCAACAGCGGCAGAATATATCTGCCGCCCAACTGGGTGGGTCATACGGTCAAAATTATCAAAGTAGAATAACAGGGAGGATGTTTTGGAAGAACCGATCATCAGAGAAATCCGCCTGGAGGATGCCCAGGCCATAGAAGATATCCGTGCGGCCATCTCACCCCAGGATGCCGATGTTGATTTTCTCAAGCTGGTGAAGCACCAGGCGTCCGACGAAAACGGCACCACCAGCCTGGTTGCGGAATTAAACAATAAGGTGGTGGGATACATGATCTCCACCACCCTGTATGCGGGATTCGGTATCCGGAAGAGCGCCTGGATCATGGCCATCGGCGTGCATCCGGATTATATGGGCCAGGGTATCGGGCTGGCACTGGCCAACCGGATCTGTGAGATTTACAGGGACAAAAAAGTCGCCTGTATCTATTCGTCCGTGATGTGGGATTCCATTGATGTGCTGTCTTTTTTCAAGAAGCTGGGATTCAAGCGCAGTGAATTCATTAACCTGAAAAAAGAGCTGTAGTCCTAAATTCCCAGATAGGCTTTTTTGACATCCTCGTTGGCCAGCAGGTTTTCTCCGGTATCTGTCATGGTAATCCGTCCGGTTTCCATGACATATCCCCGGTGGGCGGCTTTTAACGCCAGATTGGCGTTCTGTTCCACAATGAATATGGTGGTTCTGCTCTCCTGATTGATTTTTTCGATGATGGAAAAAATCTGTTTCACCACAATGGGTGCCAGGCCCAGAGACGGCTCATCCAGCAGCAGTACCTTGGGCCGGGACATCAACGCCCGGGATATGGCCAGCATCTGCTGTTCCCCGCCGCTTAATGTGCCGCCGGCCTGGTTTCTCCGGTTGGCCAGAATGGGAAACAACTCATACACATACTCCAGATCCTGTTTGATCTGATCATTGTCGTTACGCAGAAACGCCCCCATGTCCAGATTTTCTGCCACAGTCAGGTAAGGAAATATCCGCCGGCCTTCCGGCACCTGGCAGATTCCTTTTTTGACAATTTCATCCGGCGGCAGATAGGTGATGTCTTCACCATTGAGTTCGATGGTGCCTTTTTTGGCAGGGACAATACCGGACGTCGTCATCAGGGTGGTGGATTTTCCAGCGCCATTGGCACCGATCAGGGAAATTACCTCCCCTTCCTCCACCTCGATGTCAATGCCTTTGAGCGCGTGGATATTGCCGTAGTAAGTATGGATATTGCTGAGTTTAAGCATCGTCGGATTCTTCTCCCAGATAGGCTTTGATGACGTCAGGATTGGCTTTGATCTCTTTAGGGGTGCCTTCAGCGATTTTTTTACCGTAATCCACCACATGGATCCAGTCGGACAGGCTCATGACCAGCTTCATGTCATGCTCAATGAGCAGAATGGTCAGGTTTTCATTGTCCCGCAGCCAGAGGATCAGATCATCCAGCTCTTTGGTTTCCTGGGGATTCATGCCGGCCGCCGGTTCATCCAGCAGCAGTAAAAAGGGTTCCGTGGCCAGGGCCCGGGCGATTTCCAGACGGCGCTGGGCCCCGTAAGGCAGGTTGACCGCCATTTCATTCACATACTTGTCCAGGCCGATTTTTTCCAGGATTTCATAACTGTCATAGACCGCCTTTTTCTCTTCCTCCCGCTGGCTGGGGGGTTTGAGCATGGCCTTGATAATCCCGGAAGACAGCCGGCAGTGCCGTCCGATCATCACGTTTTCAAGCACCGTCATGCCATGGAACAGCCGGATATTCTGAAACGTTCTGGCAACCCCCCGTTCAGTGACATAATTGGGCTTGAGCCCTTTCAGACTCTGGGTGTTTTTTCCAGGCGGCGTGATCTGTACTTCACCCCCGGTAGGGTCATAGATGCCGGTAATACAGTTGAAAAAAGTGGTTTTTCCTGCACCGTTGGGGCCGATGAGTGCGGCAATCTGACCTTTTTCAATGGCAATGCTGACATCATCCAGGGCTTTGAGGCCCCCGAATTTCATGGTCAGGTTTTTAACGTTAAGTATGGGTTCCATGGGCAATTTTTTCCTGCTGGGGTTCCTGTGATGTTTTAAACGTGTAGACTTTTCGAACGCTTTTAATCAGTCCGTCCGGCTTGAATACCATGACAATGACCTGAAGTGCCCCGAAAACCAGCATCCGGTATTCCGCCACCGCCCGCAGATATTCCGGCAGAAGAATCAGCACCAGCGCCCCGGCAATCACTCCGACGGCGGATCCCATACCGCCGATGACCACCACACATAAAATGGTGATGGACTCCCAGATGGTAAAGGACATGGGGTTGATATACGAGGTTTTGGCGGCAAAGATCACACCGCCCATGGCGGCCCAGGTGGCGCCTAAGGCAAATGCGGTAAGTTTGGTTTTAAATTTGTCGATCCCCATGGCCTGGCAGGCGATTTCATCATCCCGCAACGCGATCCATGCCCGGCCGATTTTGGAATTTTCCAGGCGGTTGACAAAAAAGATCGTCATGAGCACCAGGGCGATAACAATGAAATAGATGTAGATCATGGTATTGTCCTGATTGAACTGATGCCCGAAAAAGGTGGGGGCCGGAATATCCGAGATGCCCCGGGGGCCGTTTGAAAATTCATCCCAGTTTTCCAGAACAATCCGGATGATTTCTCCGAATCCCAGGGTCACGATGGCCAGATAATCCCCTCTGAGCCGCAGCACCGGGTATCCCAGGAGTATGCCGAACATGGTGCCCAGCAGTGCGGACAAGGGCAGCACCATCCAGAAGCTGAGTCCGAAATGCAGGTTTAAAAGGGCATAGGCATAAGCGCCCACCGCATAAAACGCCACATATCCCAGATCCAGCAGCCCGGCCAGTCCCACCACGATATTGAGCCCCAGTCCCAGCATGACATACACCAGGGCGGATATCATGATGGAGGTGTGATACATGGGGAAAACAAACGGATACGCGATGAAAAAAGCAGCCAGCAGCCCGAGAAACGGTCTGCGGAACCGGTTGTTTTGCAGAAGCTGGTGGATCAAAGGGACATCCTCATCCACATCCGACTTTTTCCGGGCTTCGGTGCGCCGCAGAAAATAGTTCCATAACCAGGAGGCAAAAAAAGAGAGAACACCGACCCATAAAAGGTTGGCCCATCTGAAAACAATGGTGTTGTGGATCGTATTGACCTTGATGACCATGATGGGAAAGGTCAGGATCATGAACCAGAAGGCGAAGATCAGTGATTGTTTGAGTTGTTCTTTAATCGGCATAAGTTGTCACCTGAATCCAAATTATACTTTCTGGGCATCGTGGCGTCCCAGGATGCCGGATGGGCGGAAAATCAGAATTACCACCAGGATGGTAAAGGCAAACACATCTTCGTATTCACTCCAGAAATACCCTGTGAAAAAACTTTCGGAAATACCCAGAACCAGCGATCCCAGCACCGCTCCCGGAATCGAACCGATACCGCCCAGTACTGCGGCGATAAAGGCCTTGAGACCGGCCAGAAATCCGATATAAAAATTGATCTGGCCCACATGGCAGGCGATCAGGACCCCGCCGATGGCTGCGGTGGCAGAGCCTACCACAAACGTGGCGGAAATAACATTGTTGACATTGATCCCCAGAAGCGCTGCCATGACCTTGTCCTGGGCCGTAGCCCGCATGGCTTTACCGATCCGGGTGAATTTGATGAGCAGCCCCAGCAGGATCATGACGATCACCGTGGTGATGATGATGGTGATTTCCACGGAAGTGATGATGTGGGCAAAAGGCTCCCAGAATTGAAAATCCGGTATCAGGCTATGGAAAGGCAGGAAATCAGGGGTCTGTGCCAGCATGACGTAGTTTTGCAGAAACAGGCTCATGCCGATAGCCGATATCAAAGCGGACAAACGTGGTGCGTTTCGCAGCGGTTTGTAGGCGATTTTTTCCACGGTAAACCCGTAGGCGCAGGAATAGACAATGGCAAATACAAACGCCAGAATGACGATCACCGCTGTGTTCCAGCCCCACATTCCCAGAACCGTGGCCACGATCAAAGCGGTCATGGCGCCGATCATATAGATTTCTCCATGGGCAAAGTTGATCAGTTGAATGATGCCGTACACCATGGTATAGCCTAAGGCGATAAGGGCATAAATACTGCCCCGGGTCAAACCCCCCAGAAACAGCTCAAAAAAATACATGGGGTCCATTAGCAATTCCCGGACGGCGAAAAAGCCGATAATTCCGGTAACAGCCAGACCCAGTAATATACTAATCCAACGCATATTGTTTTATCCTGAACGTCTGTGATTTAAGGCAAACCACTGGTGATAAAAACAGGAGCGCAAATCCGTCATGGATCTGGCTCCTGTTTTTCAAAGGCATGAATCGTTAGTTGACCTGCTGGTATTTTCCGTCAGTTACCCGGTATACGGAAAAACCCGCGCCCACAATATCCCCTTTTTCGTCAAATCCAATGGGGCCCATGGGAGAATCCACGGTGATTTCAAACATGGCGGCCCGCATGGCATCATACTCCACACTGCCGGCTTTTTCAGCGGCAGCTGCCAAAGACTGCATGCAGGTGTATCCGGTGAAGAAAAAGGTGCCGGGATCTTCCCCGTATTTTTCCTGGTGTTCTTTGGTCAATGCCTGGTGCATGGGGTTGGAAGAGGTGTCATTGGGGCCGGTGGCATAGACGCCTTCAGCAAATTCGCCGGCCAGGTTGGGCAGGTTGTCGCCATAGATACCGTCTGCACCCATGAAAAGGGTTTCCACGCGTTTCTTTTTCAGCAGCTGAATGATTTTGGATGCATCAGAATGGTATCCGCCCCACATGACCAGTTCCGCATCCGACCGTTTGATTTTCTGGACAATGGCGGTGTAATCCACAGCGCCGGTGGTCACACCTTCGAACAGCACGATTTCCACATCCCCCATTTTTTCAAACTCGGCTTTGGCCAGTTCCATCTGTCCTTTGCCGTAATCTCCTTTGTCATGAATCAATGCCACTTTTTTGACCTTTAAGTCATTTTTTGCAAATGCCGTCATCAGCTTGGCCTGGGCACCGTCATTGGAAATGGTTCTGAAAAAATTGGGATGGTCGCCCGTCAAAGTCAGGTCATCATTGGTGGCGGAACCGGAAATAAGGATGATATTGGCATCTTTGTAAATCTTTTTGGCGGAAATGATGGCGCCGGAGCGGACATGACCCACAACCATCTGGACACCGTCGGACACCAGTTTGGTGGCCACGTTGACCGCCACTTCCGGTTTGCACACATCATCTCCGAGCATCAGTTCGACGTTTTTCCCCAGAATACCGCCCTGTTCATTGATGTCTTCAACCGCCATTTCAACTCCCCTGAGGGCGGAAATACCGTAGGGCGCCAAATCTCCGGAAAGCGCGCCGGCATTGGCGACTTTTACGGTATCACTGGCAAACCCGGGTGCGGCAAACAGCATCATGGACAATACCCCGACTGTGAGGCACTTAAAAAAAGTTTTCATGTTCTACTCCCTTTGTTTAGGTTAATCTGCAATTTTGAACGAAATACACATTTTTATTTGAAAATTGCATAACTATAGAAATATGAAGGTGTTAAGTCAAGAAAAAATTCATCATACCTGCCTTTTCAATGCCTGTGTCATTCGGTCCAGTCCTTTTTTCAGGACACTTGACGGACATCCGAAATTGAGCCGGACAAATCCGGGAGTTCCGAAAAAAGATCCATCCGACAGTCCGATCCCGTGTTCTTCAAAAAAACGGACCGGATCGGTCAGCCCGGTTTTCCTGACATCGATCCAGGCCAGATACGTGGCTGCAATGGGATCCAGGAGACATCCGGGCAGTTCGTTGATTTGCTTCACCACGGTGTTTCTGTTTTCAGCCAGATAGGAAACAAGCTGGGAAAGCCAGTCATCACAGGCTTCATACGCTGCTTTTGCCGCAGCAAGCCCCATCAGGTTCACGGATGGAACAATGCCTTTGCAGGCCGCTTTGAACCGGTTCCGCAGGTCCGTATTCGGAATCACGGCAAAGGCGCATCCCAACCCCGGAATATTATAGGTTTTGGATGGTGCCATCAGGGTGATGGTCCTTTGAGCGGCGGCCTCGGACAAAGTCGCTGTGGGGATGTGGCGGTTACCGGGGTCCAGTACGAAATCGCTGTGGATTTCATCGCTGCATAAAAGAATGCCGTAGGTGTCACACAGGGTTGTCAGTCGTTCAAGTTCCTCCCGCGTAAACAGGGTCCCGCAGGGATTGTATGGGCTGCAGAATAAAAAAGTCGACGGGCCGGATTGAAACGCGTGTTCCAGGGCATCAAAATCCAGAGTGGTCCGGTCGGATTCCCGGATCATGGGCAGGGTGATCAACGGTTTGCCGCAATGGTCGGATACCGACAGAAAAGGCGGATAAATGGGCGTGGTGGTGACAATGGACTGGTCCTGATTTCCAAAGGCCCGGCAAACCACGTTCAGGCCCGACACCACCCCGGGAATCCAGACCAGCCAGTCCGGTTCAACCGCCCAGCCGTACAGGGCCGTGAGCCGGTCCGAAACCACCCGGTTCAGATCCCGGGACACCAGGGTATATCCCAGGACTCCATGATCGATGATTTGTGTCAGTGCCGCCAGCACTGCCGGCGGGGCTTTGAAGTCCATGTCCGCCACCCACATGGGCAGGATGTCAGTGCCTTCGTATTTTTCCCATTTCATGGAATGGGTATGGGTCCGGTCGATAACGGGATCAAAAAAAGGGTTCATCAGAATGGGGATCTCCTTCCACTTTTTTGGATGTATGGGGCTGTTTCAGCGTGCATCCCCATGTATATTCTGTTTGTCGAAAACATGCTCGGTTCCTGGTCAGAAAACATACTTCCCTGGACTTGTCAACCCAAAGTTCAAATCGGATTGTAGGAGACCGCCCCCGGTGGAGGCACCTTACTGCCGGCCTGGAATCCCTGGAGGGCTCCGACAGTCCGTCAGCAAGATGCCTCCACCGGGGGCTACACTGTGCAAGCAAAATCCCGCTGTGATCGCCCCTGAAACCCGATACGCATCCACCGCACAGGGCTTTCTGAAAAAAGATTGAGAAATTGCTTTAAACAGTGTATGCCATGGGCATTGTGCCTGACTGGGAATACCTGAGAGGTAATAATTTAAGATAAAGTGAGGAATGACTGTTGTGAAAACAGATGAAAAGCTGGCGGCATTGAGGCGAATGATGGCGGCACACGACATTGCTGCGGTTGTGGTACCTTCTGCCGATCCCCATCAGAGCGAATATGTCACCGGACACTGGCAGGCCCGGGCCTGGCTTACCGGATTTACCGGATCCGCCGGTGTGGCCGTGGTCACCCGCACCCGGGCCGTTTTATGGACCGATTTCAGATACTGGCTCCAGGCCGGCATTCAGATACAGGGATCGGGATTTGAATTGTTTAAATCCGGGGAAAAAGATGTGCCTGAATTCCATCGCTGGGTTTTTGATCAGCTGGCGCCCAAAGACACAGTGGCCGTTGACGGCCGGGTCATCTCGCGGACCCAGGAAAAAACATACCGGCAATTGTGGGATATCCGGCAGATCGGGCTGCGTACCGACCTGGAACTGGTAAACGAGTTATGGCAGGACCGCCCCCCCATGCCGGCGTCAGCGGCCTGGGAATTTGATGTGCAGTATGCCGGCCGGTCCCGGGCTGAAAAGATCGAAAATATCCGGAAAGCCATGGCCCAGGCCGGGGCGGACTGCCATGTGATGACCGGTCTGGAGGACATTGCCTGGACATTCAACCTGCGGGGTTCAGACGCCCCCAACAATCCGGTGAACATCGCGTTTGCTCTTTTTACCCGATCGTCTGCCCGGTTGTTCATCCACCCGGACAAGGTGAACAAAGATCTGGCTGCAAGTCTGGCAGACGACGGTGTGACCCTGGCCGGGTATACCGATATTGACACGGCTTTAAAACAGATGCCGGATTCTGCCTGTATGCTGCTGGATCCGGATATGACATCCGCCCGTCTGGCATCCGCCATCAATCCGGCTTGCCGGGTGGTTGAAAAACCAAGCCCGGCCGCCCGGCTCAAAGCGGTTAAAAACGACATTCAGATCCGCCATCTGAGGGATACGGCGGTCAAGGACGGAATTGCCGTTATCCGTTTTCTTCACTGGCTGTCGGAACAGGAACCTGACGATTCATTGACTGAAATCAGTGCGGCGGAAAAATTGTTTGAACTGCGCAAAGCCCAGCCCGGGTTTGTGGAAAACAGCTTTGATCCCATTATGGCGTTTGGGGCGCATTCCGCCTTGTGCCACTATTCCGCCACCCCGCAGACCGATGTCCGGCTGGATGATACCGGACTGTTTCTTACCGACTCCGGCGGCAATTATCTGACCGGAACCACGGACATCACCCGCACGGTATGCCTGGGGACTCCTTCCCTGCAGCAGATCAAGGACTACACCCTGGTGCTCAAAGGCCATATCGCTGTCGCCTGCGCGTGTTTTCCCGAAGGCACCCGGGGGTTTCAGATCGATACCCTGGCCCGGCAGTTCCTGTGGGCCCAGGGCATGAATTTCGGGCATGGCACGGGACACGGCGTGGGATTTTTTTTGTGTGTTCATGAAGGCCCGGCCCGGATCAGTCCGCATCCGGTGGATGCGCCTCTGGAAAAAGGCATGCTGATGACCAATGAACCCGGGGTTTACAGAGAGGGAGAATATGGTATCCGCCTGGAAAACATGGTGCTGGTAACCGGTTCCTGCCAAACAGAATTCGGCCGGTTTCTGGAATTTGAAAATATGACCTGGTGTCATTTTGAACGGGATCTGATAGAGACCTCCCTGCTCACCGAAGCGGAGGTCGCATGGGTCGATCAGTATCACCGGCAGGTGTATGACCGGATTTCCCCTTTTCTGCCGTCCCAAATCGCTGCATGGCTTCACACCCGGACAGCCCCGCTGGATTGATCGGATATTTTATGGAACAAAAACTGTGAAACAATTTCTGGTCAATTCCATCGGCCGGATAGACGTGGTCTGCTGGGTTCTGGTTGTCGTGTTTTTCTGCACCTGTTCCCTGCTGTATGGCGGTGATTTCAACCTGTCTTTCATTGCCGCCGGGGGAGTGGTTCTGGTGATGATTCTGATCGGGTTTTCCATTGAAGTCATCATAGAAACGCTTAAAAAAGTCAGGGGCCTGGGAACCATCACCGGATTCATCACCAACGGGCCCGAACTGGTCTGTCTCATTGTCGGCCTGATAGCCGGGGATGTGCTGTTTGCGGCAAGCACGCCGCTGGGTTCAAATCTGATGAATCCGGTTCTGTTGATTTCCGCCGCGCTGGTGTGCCGGGTATTTTTAAAAACCATGCAGACCTGCTGGCAGTATACCCTGACATGTATCGTGCTGACCGCAGGATTGGCCGTCTCTTTTTACGCGATTTCCATGGCGCACCACATTCTCTGGATGACCGCAGGCATTTTCATCACAGGGATGTTGTTTTATAAACGGCCACCCGAACCGGATGAACAATCCATGGAAGATGCTGAAATAGCCGGGTGGTCGGTTATTCCGGCAGTTGTCGTGCTGATTTCCGCCGGGTATTTTCTGGATCCGGTGGTCAGTTTTGCTTCGGAACAAAGCCGGGCTCCCAAAGGGGTGATCGGTTTTTTCGTGCTGGCAACCCTGTCAAGCTGGCCGGAGTTTAAAAGCTGTCTGGCCCTTTTAAGCCGGGGAAAATATCTGGCCGCCATCCTCAATATCACGGTGAGTAACATCACCAATATCTGGCTGGCAATCGCAGGCATTGTCACTTATCTGCTCATGACCGGGCCTTGATCCCGTAAAACAACCCCTCGGCGGTGCAGCAGACTTCCTTCGGCCAGAAACAGCCGGATCAAAGCGATGCGGTAATGGATCACGGCCCGGACCTCGGCAATCTGGCTGATCAGCAGATCCCGCTGGGCCTGGGCCACCAGCAGCGCTGTGCCGGCGCCGACGTTGAACCGTTCGATTTCCGCCTGCACCGTCTGCTCTTCGGATCGGCGGGTGACCCGGGAGGCATGGATCTGCTGTCTTGCCCGCTCAATTTCATTGACAGCCAGCCGGACATCCAGAAAAATGGTCCGGCGAAGGTTTTCAAGCGCTTCAAATGCCTGTTGACGGGTGGCTACTGCGGCCTGATGCCGGGCTCTGGCGGTCCGGTTCTGGATAAACCGGCTCAAGGACAGGCCGGCCGAAACCTCATAGTCCCCGTTGCCCAGAGATTGGGATGTATCTGAAAATCCATCCCCATATGCGGCAAATCCCAGATCCATGAAAAAATCCAGCCGGGGCAGAAGGCCGTTCTTTGTGACAATGGTTTCCAGCTGGTTTTGCTGTGCACGCAGCCGGGCTTCGGACAGATCCGGCCGCAGTTTCATGGCCAGGTTTGTGCGATCCTGGATATCGGTGACCGGGTCCGGATCAATGACCGGGTCACTGGCAGGCAGCACCCGACGATCCAGATCACCGGTGCCGCCGGGATTTATCAGATGCAGCAGGGTCAGACGGAACGCTTCCACCTGGTTGGCGGAATCGATCAGGGCCTGCTCCCGCCGGGCCACTTCCGATTGTACAGCCGCCTGCTCATTGCGGGGCAGGACCCCCACATCGATCTGGTACTGAACATCGGTCTGCTGTTTTTTGGATACAGCCAGAGACCGTTCCACAATGGCGTGCTCCTGGCGGGCCAGCACATATTGCCAGTAAGCGGTTTCCGTTTCCGCCACCAGGGCCTGGGCATAGGCGGTCAGTTCGTGAATGCTGGCCCGGGTTTCCAGTTCACTTTGCCGGATTGCCACCAGTCCGCCGGCCGGTCCGGCACCCTGGAGCAGTGCCTGGGTCACGGACAGGGTCACCCGGGTTTTGTCGGGATCTCCGGTGCGGGATGCCCGGTCCGTTTCATGGGCCGCTTCCGCTGCCAAAGTGGTTCCGGAAGGCAGCCTCTGACGGACACCTGCCGCAGTCAAGACAGCGGTATCTGATGATTCCGGATCAGGGAGTACTTCCCGGGCCATCCCCAGGGTTGCGAACAGCTCCGGATCATATTGCCCTTTTTCCATCTGTTCGAACGCGCCGGCGATGACAGGGCTCAGCTGCCGGGTTTTCAAATCCTGGTTATGGTCCAGGGCCAGCATCACGGCCTGTTCCACCGACAGGGCCAGATCCGGTGTTTGAGCGGTCGGCATGGGTTGCGGGTCAGGCTTGTTTTCCAGTGTGAAGTCAAATGTCCCGACATCTGCCGGTACCGCCGTTGGCAAATCCGCCAAATCGATTTTTTGAGATTCAGACAGTACGCATCCGGAAATGAACAGAAAAACAATTAAACTCAGAAGTATCGGGCCTGTGGAAGAGACAGATCTTGTTTTCATGAACGGACCTTTTTTGAATCCGGGTGAAATAGAGAATAGATGACCGGGATGAGTACCAGGGTGATCACGGTGGCACCGGTGAGTCCGCCCACCACGGACCGGGCCAGCGGTGCCTGGGCATCCGCACCTTCCCCGATGCCCAACGCCAGAGGGATCAACCCCAGAATGGTGGTCAGACTGGTCATGAGAATGGGCCTCAGACGTCGCCGGCCGGCTTCCATGACCGCCGCTTTGACCGTCATGCCCTCACGGGTCAGGCGGCTGGATTGATCCACCAGCAAAATGGCGTTGTTCACCACGATTCCCCCCAGCATGATACAGCCGATATAGGACTGAACATTCAAAGTGGTACGGGTCAGATACAGGGTGACCAGAACGCCGATGGCGGCCATGGGAACCGAAAACATCACCACCAGTGGATTGATCAGGGATTCATACTGGCAGGCCATGACCATGTAAACCAGAACCAGTGCCAGGATCAGAGAGATGATCAGTTCCCTGAACGCTTTTTGCTGTTCTTCAAAATCACCTGCCACCCACAGATCATATCCGGCGGGCCGGGGAATTTCGCTTAACCGGTCCGCCACATCCGCTGCCACAGATCCCAGGTCCCGGCCGGAGACATTGGCGGAAACAGTGATGATGCGCTGCTGATCCTTGCGGTCGATCAGAAGCGGTCCCCGTCCGGAATGCACGGAAACCAGGTTCCGGATCGCCACCTGCCGGCCGGATGCCGTGGTCAGGGTCAGGTCCAGAATCTCATCCAGGCGACGGTTTTTCACATCCTTGAGCTGGACAAAAATCCGGTAGGAATCCCCCTGGGTCTGAAATTCCCCGGCTCTGGATCCGGCCACGGCCGTGGAGATGATATCGGTGATATCCTTGACGCTCAAACCCAGATCCGCCGCCTTATTCCGGTCAACTTCAATTTCTCTTTGCGGGGTACCGGCCTCCCGGCTGAGCAGCACGTCTGTAATCCCCGGGATCGGTGCAATCTGTTCAGCCGCTCTGGCCGCCAGCGTTTCCAGAACATCCAGATCAAATCCCCGGACTTCGACATTCAACCCGTCATCCCCCCCCAGAATCCGCTCCATGATAAACTGGCCCTGGGGGGCCCGGGTCCGTATTTCCATGCCCGGAATTTGTCCTGACAGGCGCTGGCGAAGGTCCTGGGCAATGGCTACATTGGAACGGCTGCGCTGGGCCGCCGGGGTCAGGGCCATGCGGATTTCGGTCTTGGCGGAACTGCCGGGCCGATGTCCGGATGCCCCGATGCTGACCACCGAAGAGATCATTTCCGGTACGGCCGGAAATGCAATGGATTCCACCTGACGGCTCTGGCGGTCCACCAGGTCGAGCCGGGTGCCGACCTCCATTTCGCCGGAGATCCGCACTTCTCCTTCATCACTGGGCGGCAGAAATTCCGTGCCGATTTTCGGAACCAGCATCAGGGCCCCTCCCAGTGCTGCGGCGGTAATTAACAGGGTCAGCCCGCGATGGTCCAGCGCTTTGGCCAGCACATAAGAATAGCGTTGCGTCAGTTGGGAAAAAAAAGATTCCGACAAAGAAAAGAAAAAAGAGATCACAGAGCCGTTATTTTTTCTTTTCTTGATACCCAGCAGCTTGGAGGTGAGCATGGGAACCAAAGACAGCGCCACCAGCAGCGAACAGGTCAAAGAAAAAATGATCACATACGCCATTTCAGTGAACAGAATACCGGACACGCCTCTGACAAAAATCAGGGGCAGGAAAATCACCAGGGTGGTGATGGTGCTGGCCAGAATGGCCGGCGCCACTTCCATGGCCCCCTGTTTGGAGGCGATATCCGGGGATTTGCCATGTTCATCCCGGTGCCGGAAAATATTTTCCAGGACCACAATGGAGTTGTCCACCATCATGCCGACGCCCAGGGCCAGGCCGCCCAGGGTCATCAGATTGATGGTGAAATTGAAGAAAAACATCAAAGCAAAGGTGGCCAGCATGGAAATGGGAATGGCCAGGGAAATGACCACGGTGCTGCGGACGGTTCTTAAAAAAAACAGCAGGATCAGCACCGCCAGACCGCCGCCGTATAAAACAGACCGGGCCACATTGGCAATGGACCGCTGGATGAAATTCCCCTGGTTGATAACCGGGATGATTTTTATCTGGGGCATGGCCGCATTGACTGCCTCAATTTCCTCCAGCACCCGCCGGGACACGTCAACGGTATTGGCCTGGGACTGTTTCCGGATGGCCACACGAATACCGGGTTCCCCGTTGACCCGGATGATCCGGGTCAGCTTTTCATAGGTGTCTTTCACCTGGGCGATCTGGCTCAGGGTGATGGCAGCCCCGTCCTGATGCGCCACCACGGTATTGCGGATCTGGTCCAGGTGGGTGAACTGGGCCGGAGCCCGCAGCTGGATTTCATACCGGCCCTGTTCCAGTTTGCCCGTGGGCTGGTCCTGATTGGCCTGTGTGACAGCCTGGATAATCTGGTCCAGGGGCAGACCTAAGGCCATGATGCGGTCCGGATCCAGTTCGATGCGGATTTCTCTGTCATACCCTCCCCAGATGTCCACCTGGGCCACTCCCGGTATCCGGGAAAACCGGTACCGGATCTCGTCTTCAATGAGCTGGGTCAAATCCACCGGATCCAGCCGGCTGGAAATCCCCAGCAGCACCACTGGAAAACTGCCGATATCAAA
>CALGAJ010000076.1 GCA_937951975.1 uncultured Desulfotignum sp. | reverse complement strand
ATTTTGTGGCGCTGATGGATCATGACAATGCCTATGGCCGGGCCTATCGAAAAGGTGCGGTGAGCATCGGCATCGTGGTGCACTCCGACTGCCGCCTGGCCGGCCACGGCCCGGGCATCACCACATTGATGACGTCCCCTGCCGGTCAAATCACTCCAGTGATAGACCCTGAGGCCAATATCGCGGACCGGCTGGGCATCGGCACGGTTTGCAAAAAAACCGAAAAATGATATAAAGAACCCATGACCCTTCAACCCCATGTCAAGGATACCGGTGTGACCCGAAAAACCATTCTGCAAAAAGGCCGGGGCAAAACCCGGAAACTGGCCAAGCTCACCTATATTTACGAAAAAGAAGCCCGGTATTTCGCCCAGGTGTCGGAAACCGCCAAAACCATGGCCGGCGAGGAACTGATGGAACTGGGAGCCCGGGACCTGTCGTATGAATTCCGGGGTATCCGGTTCACCGCCCAGAAACCGGATTTCTACCGGATCACCTACCAGGCCCGCCTTCTGTCCCGGATACTGATTCCGCTGGTCTCGTTTGCCTGCCCGGACAAGGATGCCCTGTACAGAGAAGCCAGGAAAATCCCCTGGGAAGAGCTGATGACGACCCGGCAGACCTTTTCCATCACAGCCAATGTCTCGGAATCCAGCATCACCCACTCCAATTTCGCCGGACTGCGGGTCAAGGATGCCATTGCCGACTATTTCCGGGACCGCACCAACCGAAGGCCCAACGTGGATCCCAAAAACCCGGGAATCGCCATCAATGTACATATCCACCGGGATGTGGCCACGGTATCCCTGGACGCATCTTTAGGGCCCCTGCACAAGCGCGGATACCGGGAGGCTTCCGTGTCGGCCCCCATGCAGGAAACCGTGGCCGCAGCCATCATCCGCAGGAGCGGATGGGACGGCACCGTGCCGTTGTACGATCCCATGTGCGGGTCCGGGACCCTGCTGGCCGAAGCCCTGATGATGTACTGCCGGATTCCGGCCCAGGTGTTCCGGACCCGGTTCGGGTTTGAACGGCTGCCGGATTTTGATCCCCGGCTGTGGGAGGAGATCCGGGAGGCAGCAGACCGGAATATCCGCCCCCTGCCGCCGGGGCTCATTGCCGGCAGCGATATTTCCGAGCAGGCGGTGGCCGCCGCCAGAACCAATCTCATGGGCCTGCATCACGGAGGCGATGTGTCGGTGACACAAACCGATTTCCGGGAGATCCCCGGCATCGAAGACCGTCTGATCGTCACCAACCCCCCATACGGCATCCGCATGGGAAAAGATAGGGACATGAAACAATTCTACCAGGACCTGGGCAAGTTCCTGCGGGAACGGTGCTCAAGGTCCACGGCCCTGGTGTACTTCGGGGACCCCAAATATATCAAGCATGTGCCGCTGGCGCCCTCCTGGAAAGAACCGTTGACCATCGGGGGGCTGGATGGCAAACTGGTGAAATATCAACTTTTCTGACCAAGGACGGACAGATATGGACAGTTCCTTTAACCAGGAATCCGGCATCAAGATCTACCATGAACTCATGGCCAACAAGGTGGGGGACATCCTTCTGGTGTCCAGTCCCTATGACGCGTTCATCATGGAGGAAGAAGGCCGGCTGTCCAACCGGATCATCCATGAGTATAAAGGACTGAACCTGTCCAGACCGCCCCGGCTCACCTGGGTGTCTTCGGTCACCGAGGCGTTTGAACGGCTGGAGAAAAAAAATTTCGACCTGATCCTGGCCATGCCCAGCCTGGACGGCATGGATGTTCAGACATTCGGAGAAAAGGTCAAACAGCAGTATGCGGATCTGCCGTTTTTCATGTTGCTGCACAACACCTGCGACATCAGCCAGTACCTGAGCATGGAAAACAAAACCGCCATTGACCGCACCTATGTCTGGGGCGGAAATGCGGATCTGCTGCTGGCCATCATCAAAAATTTCGAAGATGAAAAAAACGTGGCGTTCGATACCGAGAACGCCAATGTCCGGGTCATCATCATGGTGGAGGATTCACCCTATCACTATTCCTCCATTCTGCCGGTGATCTACAAGCAGATCGTGCTCCAGACCCAGTCGGTGATCGATGAGTCCATCAATGAGGAACACCGGCTTTTGAAAATGCGGGGCCGCCCCAAGGTACTTCTGGCCCAGACCTATGAAGAAGCCCTGTCCCTGTATGAAACATACAAACCCTATGTGTTGTCCATCTTTTCGGACATGCGGTTTCCCAGAAACGGCACCATGGATGAAAACGCAGGGTTTCATCTGTTGGGCCGGATCAAGAAAGACGCCCCGGACCTGCCCTTGCTGGTGATCAGCACCGAAGAGCGCAGCCGGGATCTGGCCTACCGGATACCCGCGGTGTTCATCAACAAGAATTCCGCCAACCTCAATGACCGGATCAAGACATTTTTTGTGGGTTGCCTGGGATTCGGGGCGTTCGTGTTCCGACTGCCCACCGGAGAGGAAATCGCCCGGGCCAGTGATCTGCGGGCCATTGAAAAGCTGCTGCCGGAAATTTCAGATGAATCCATTGTGTTTCACGCCAAAAACAATGATTTCTCCCGGTGGCTTCTGGCCCGCAGTGAAATCAGCCTGGCCCTGAACCTCAAGCCTTACACGGTGGAAGATTTTCACGATCCCAGAACATTGAAGCGGTTTCTCATCGACAGCATCCGGGCCCGGCGCCGGGGAACCCGCCAGGGCCAGGTCATTGAATTTGATTCCAGAAAATTTGATACAGACACCGGGTTCATGAAAATCGGTAACGGTTCCCTGGGGGGAAAAGCCCGGGGGCTGGCGTTCATGGCTTCCCAGATCAAGCAGGACAACGAACTCATCAAAAAATTTCCGGACGTGGATATCCATATTCCCCAGACTTTTGTGATCGCCACGGACGGATTTAAAATGTTCATTGAAGACAACAACCTGGCGAAGCTGCTGGAATCCGGCCGGGACCTGACCGATGAAACGGTGGTGAAAGCGTTCATGCAGGCCCGGTTTCCGGACTGGCTGAAAAACAATTTAAGGGTCTATCTGGAACATGTGACCTATCCCATTGCGGTGCGGTCCTCCTCTTTGTTTGAAGATGCCCATTATCAGCCGTTTGCCGGTCTGTACAAAACCTATATGCTGCCCAACACCGACGACCGCCTTGACATCCGGCTGGACCGGCTGATCATGGCGGTCAAACTGGTATATGCCTCCACTTACATGAAGGCCCCCCGGGCCTATGCCCAGAGCACCATGCACCGGACCGAAGACGAAGAGATGGCCGTCATTCTCCAGGAGCTGACCGGGATCCGTCATAATCACTATTTTTATCCGTCCATCGCCGGTGTGGCCCAGTCCTATAATTTTTATCCCATTGCCCATCTCAAGGCGGATGAAGGCATTGCATACATTGCCATGGGACTGGGGAAAATTGTGATGGAAGGCGGCAAAACCCTGCGGTTCTGTCCGAGATACCCGCAGTTTCTGCCCCAGTTTTCCATGGTGGATGATATTCTGGAAAATTCCCAGAAATATTTTTACGCTTTGAAAATGGATGTGTTCCCCCCGGAAAATCACTTTTTGTCAAACCCGGCCGAAGACCCCACCCTGGCCCATCTTGAACTTATGGATGCCGTGGACCATCCCATTGTCCGGCAGCTGTGCTCCACCTTCCATGTCCAGGACAACCGGATCCGGGATGTGTATTCCGACAAGGGATATCCGGTGCTGACCTTTGCCGGCATTCTCAAGTACAACAGTTTCCCTCTGGCGCAGATTTTGGCGGAAGTCACCCGGATCGGCAGCCGCTGGATGGGCTCGTCCGTGGAGGTGGAATTTGCCGTGAACCTGCACGCAGACGGCCGCCGCAAACCGGAATTCTCATTACTCCAGATCCGGCCCATGGGAAGGTACAAGCAGAATCTGAAAGTCAGAATCACGTCGGAAGATCAGGAAAAAGCGTTTTGTTATTCAATTCATTCCCTGGGAAACGGTGAATACAAAAACATTCACGATCTGATTTATGTGGATCCGGATCATTTTGATCCGGCCAAAACCGTTGAAATTGCCAGAGAGATCAACAAACTCAACGCCCGGTTCAATGAAAGCCAGAAAAAATATGTCCTCATCGGTCCGGGGCGATGGGGGTCTTCCGACCGGTGGCTGGGCATTCCCGTGGCATGGAACGATATCTCCAACGTCGGGGTCATGGTGGAGGCCACCATCGAGAGCATCAAGGCGGACCCGTCCCAGGGATCCCACTTTTTCCAGAACATCACCTCGCTGGGTATCGCCTATATCACGGTATCGGACAATGCCGAGGATTTCATTGATTACGAATTTCTCGGCCAACAGGCCGGCACCACGGTCACCCCGCACCTGAAACACATTCATTTCAAGGACGGGCTGTATATCCGGGTGGATGGCAAAACATCCCGGGCCGCGCTGATGCCCCGTGAACCGGCAACTGAACCGGTACCCATGCCGGATGTGCCAATGATCGATTCAGCAGGTTAACCCGGGTCCGATCCGGTGTGTCAAGGATCTCCTGGGAACAGGAAATCTTTCGGCCCGGACCTGAAATGACATGAAGGATGTGTATAAAATGATCCCTTTCAATGATTTATCGCGACTGTATGATGGTGATGCACCGGTGATCACCACCATTGATTCTCATACCGAAGGCGAGGTGACCCGCCTGATCGTGGATGGAATTCCCCCGGTTCCCGGCCGGACCATGACGGAAAAACTGGCCCGTTTCAAAACCGGCCATGACGCAGTACGAAGTCTTATGACCAAAGAGCCCCGGGGATCCCGCCAGGTGCTGGCCGCCCTGGTCACCGAACCGGTGACCCCGGATGCTGCGTTCGGCCTCATCTATATGGATGCCCGGCGGTATCCCTATCTGTGCGGTCATGCCACCATCGGGGCCGTGACCACGCTTTTCCGCACCGGCACTCTGGTGCTGACAGACGGAGAAAACCGGGTGGGCATCGATACGCCGTCCGGACGGATGACCGCAATCGCCCATGTCCGGAACGACCGGTTGACATCCGTGTCCATCCAGATGGTGCCCACGTTTGTCTTTGCCACGGATCAGCAGATCCGGGTGGACGGATTCGGGACCGTTTCCGTGGACCTGGTGTGCGCCGGCGGATTTTTCGCCATGGTCCAAACGCAGCAGCTCGGCCTGACTCCCACCCTGGAAAATAAAAAGCGGCTGGTGGATCTGGGCATGGCCATCATCGCGGCGGCCAACGAGCAACTCACAGTGATCCACCCGGAACGGCCGGATGTGACCACCGTGGATGTGACTGAATTTTATGATACGGCTTTTTCCCACGGCACGGCCAGGGGCCGGGGCATGGTGGTATACGGGGAATCCCACATGGACCGGTCCCCCTGCGGCACGGGCACGGCCGCCAAACTGGCACTGCTGCATCATACCGGAAAAATTGAACTGAACCAGCCCTATATCAATGCCAGCCCCCTGGGGACCACGTTTGAAGCGAAACTGGTGGAAAAAACAAAGATCGGCAATTTTGAAGCCAGTGTCACCCAGATTTCCGGAAACGCCTGGATCACCGGGGTGCATCATTTCACCCTGGATCAAACCGATCCGTTTCACCAAGGATACCTGGTCTGATGACACCTGATTTGATTTTGCACAATGCCACCCTGTATTCGCCTGAACACCCGAGGTCTGCAGAAAAACAATGGGATGATTCCGGCCATGGATCTCCCGTCACGGCACTGGCCACCGCAGGAAACCGGATCATGGCCTTAGGTGATGACAAAACAGTTCTGGCCCTGGCCGGGCCGGACACACGGGTTTTGGATCTGGATCAGAAACTGGTGCTGCCCGGATTCATCGATACCCATTTTCATTTTTATGAATGGGCCGTCAATCTGAGCAGTATCGACTTTGCACAGACCCGGGATTTTGCCGGAATGGAAGCGGCCATCCGGGAAAAAGCCCGACTCCTGGGTCCGGATCAATGGATTCTGGGACAGGGATTCAATGAATCCGACTGGCCGGAAAACCGCATGCCCGACCGGCTGGACCTGGATCTGGCAGCCCCGGACAACCCGGTGTGCATCTGGCGCTGTGACCTTCACCTGGCCGTGGCCAACTCCCGGGCCCTGTCGCTGGCCGGCATCGATTCCACGACGCCGGATCCGCCGGACGGGGTGATTGTGCGGGACGGTACCGGTATTCCCACCGGTGTTCTCAAGGAAATGGCCCCCAATCTGATCCGGAATGTGATCCCCCCGCTGACCTTTGAAAAACTGCTGGAAAATATGGAAAAAGCCATGGCAAAGGCCCATGCCCTGGGGTTGACCGCAATTCATGACATCCGGCTCATGGGCGGGGAAGAAGGGGCCGTGGCCTTGCAGGCCTGGCAGGCGTTGCATGCGGCAGGAAAACTGGCCCTGCGGTGCCATGTGGCCCTGCCCGGGGAAATGACCCGCCAAGCCATTAATCTGGGGTTGTGCACCGGTTTCGGGGATGACCTGCTGCGGATCGGACATTTGAAATTTTTCAGCGACGGGGGCATGGGCGCCCGCACCGCCTGGATGACTGAACCTTATATCGATGCCGCATACGGCATGGCTTTGACCCCCATCGAAGAGATTGAACAGGCCGTGGTCCAGGCGGACGCGGCCGGACTTTCCTGCATGGTACATGCCGTGGGGGACCGGGCTGTTCATGAAGTCCTTTCCGTTTTTGCAGGGGTGGAAGCGCTGAGCCGGAGTACCTGCCGCATTCCCCACCGCATGGAACACGCCCAGATGATCCTGCCCCGGGACCTGGAAATCCTGAAGCGATTAAAAAACCTGGCTGTTTCCTGTCAACCCAACAACATGAGCCTGGACATTTCCATGATCGACCAATGTGTCGGGGAAAGAGGCAGATTTGCCTATAATTTCAAGAGCATCCTGGATACGGGCATTCCCACGATGTTCAGCTCGGATGCACCCGTGGCCGACCCCAATCCTTTCTGTGGCATATTTTCCGCCGTCACCCGCCGGCGCATGGATTACACGCCTGATACCGGATGGTACCCGGACCAGTGCCTGAATGTGGATCAGGCAATCCGGGGATATACCCTGACACCGGCTGTGGTTTCAGGCATGGGCGCTCTGACCGGCAGCCTGACTGCCGGCAAAAAAGCGGATCTCATTGTAACGGACCGCAATATTTTCAGCATCCATCCCAAAGAGATCCCTGCCACCCGGGTGATGCTGACCCTGTTCAACGGAAAGATCGTGTATGAAAGACAATGACTTTTTTTTTCTGGAAACCATTTTCACACGGTCTGCGGACGGCCTGCTGATCTGTGATTGCCAGGGCCGGATACTGAAAATGAACCAGGCGGCGGAACGCCTCAACGGCATCCGGGCCGCCGAAGTACTGGGCAAGGATGTCAGAACCCTGGTCAAAGAAGGGCAGATCAACCGGTCCGCCACCCAGGAAGTGCTGGAAACCAGGCGCCAGGTCAGCCTGATCCAGACCACCCCAAGATCCGGGTATTCCCTGCTGG
>CALGAJ010000075.1 GCA_937951975.1 uncultured Desulfotignum sp. | reverse complement strand
CCAATTACAAGCCCAACAAGAAACAGATCCACAAGGTGGTGGAGATGATCAAGGCGGCCCGGCGGCCCGTGGTGTTTGCCGGCGGCGGCGTGATCCTGTCCCGGGCTTCCGAAGAGATTACCCGGCTGGCCAAAATGGCCCGGATCCCGGTGACCACCTCCCTGATGGGGCTGGGCGCGTTTCCCGGCACCGATCCCCTGTGGCTGGGCATGCTGGGCATGCACGGGACTTTCCGGGCCAACATGAGCATCGGTCACTGCGATCTGATCATTGCCGTGGGGGTCCGGTTTGACGACCGGGTCACGGGCAATATCAGCAAGTTCGCCCCCCATGCGGACATCATCCAGATCGATATCGATCCCACCTCCATCCACAAGAACATCGAGGTGCAGTGCCCCATTGTGGGGGACTGCAAAACCACCCTGGAACATATTCTCACACTCATGGAAAAACAGGTCCCCGAAGACCTGGCCGTGGACCGGGATGCCTGGCTGGCACAGATCGACCAGTGGAAGCAGACCATGCCTTTGAAGTATGAGCAGAAACCCGATGTGATCAAACCCCAGTTCGTGGTGGAAAAACTGTGGGAACTCACCAAAGGAAACGCCATCATCACCACGGAAGTGGGACAGAACCAGATGTGGGCGGCCCAGTACTACCATTTTGATCATCCCCATCATTTCATCACCTCCGGCGGTCTGGGGGTCATGGGGTTCGGCCTGCCCGCAGCCATCGGGGCCAAGGCGGCCTGCCCGGACAAGCTGGTGGTGGATGTGGCCGGGGACGGGTCCATCCAGATGAACATCCAGGAACTGATGACGGCCGTGGAAAACTGCCTGGACGTCAAGATCGTGATCCTGAACAACCGGTTTCTGGGCATGGTGCGCCAGTGGCAGGAACTGTTCTACAACAAAGCCTATGCCTGCACCAATATTGAAAAGGCACCTGATTTCGTCAAACTGGCAGACGCTTACGGCGCCACCGGATTCCGGTGCACGGATCCGGCCTGTGTGGAAGAGACCTTGAAAAAAGGGCTGGATACGCCGGGTACCGTAATCATGGACTTTGTGGTGGAACGAGAGGAGTCCGTGTATCCCATGGTACCGGCCGGCGGAGCCATAACAGATATGCTTCTGGTATAAAAAATGATACACACAGCAAAGGAAACACCAATGGAAACCAGCAGATATTTATTGTCGATTCTTGTGGACAATGAACCCGGGGTCCTGTCCCGGATCGCCGGCCTGTTTTCCGGCAGAGGGTTCAACATCGACTCTTTGAGCGTGGCCAGCACGGATGACCCGGTGGTATCGCGTATCACCATGGCCACCACCTGTGACGCCCAGACCATCGAGCAGATCAAAAAACAGCTGCACAAACTCATCAACGTGATCACGGTGACCGATCTCACCGAAAAAAAATATGTGGAACGCCAGCTGGCCCTGGTCAAGGTCCATGCCAAACCGGAAAAACGGGCGGAGATTCTACGTATCGTAGACATTTTCCGGTGCCGGGTGGTGGATGTGGGGCATGCCCACTTCACCATTGAAATTTCCGGTGACAGCGGCAAACACGAGGCATTTTTGTCTTTGGTTAAACCCATGGGAATCGTTGAAATCGCCAGTACCGGGGCCATTGCCCTGGCCAGAGAAATGGGGAAATAACAATGGAATCTGTCAAGCTATACGACACCACATTAAGGGACGGCATGCAGGGGGAAAATATCTTTTTTTCTCCGGAAGACAAGGTAAAAATCGCCAGACGCCTGGATGATGCCGGGATCCACTACATCGAAGGCGGATGGCCCGGCTCCAATCCCGGGGCGGCCCACTTTTTTGAACTGGCAAAAAAAATCACCTTCACGCAGGCCAAAGTGGCGGCCTTCGGTGCCACACGACGGCCGGGCATCTCCTGTGACAAAGATGCCAACCTGGCGGCCCTGATTGACTCAGGCGCGCCGGTGATCACCATTTTCGGCAAATCCTGGGACCTGCATGCCACTGAAATCATGAACAACACCCTGGAAGAAAATCTGGCCATGATCAGAGAAAGTGTGGCATATCTGCGGGATCAGGAACGGGAGGTGATGTATGATGCCGAGCATTTTTTCGACGGGTACAAAGCCAACAGAGCGTATGCGCTGGATACTCTGGAAGCGGCCCTGGACAGCGGCTCCCAGACCCTGGTGCTGTGCGATACCAACGGCGGGTCCCTGCCCTGTGAAATCGATGAAATCGTCCGGGCGGTGATGACTCATTTCAAAGACCGGCCCGGCATCTGTTACGGCATTCACACCCACAATGACTGCGCCATGGCCGTGGCCAACGCGGTCAATGCGGTTCACGTGGGCGCCACCCTGGTCCAGGGCACCATCAACGGGTATGGGGAACGGTGCGGCAATGCGGACTTAACAGCCATCATCCCGATCCTGGCCGTGAAAATGAAAAAAAACTGCATGTCACCGGATAACCTGAAAAAATTGTTGAACCTGTCCCGGTTTGTGTCGGAAACCGCCAACATGCCGCCGGTCAATTCCCGGCCCTTTGTGGGGAAAAGCGCGTTTGCCCACAAAGGCGGGGTCCATGTGTCGGCCATCATGAAAAACCCCAAAGCCTATGAACACATGGATCCGGGTCAGGTGGGCAATGTCCGCCGGGTCCTGGTGTCGGAACAGTCGGGAAAAAGCAACATCATCTACAAGGCGGAAGAACTGGGCGTGGATCTGGGGGATGATACGACCAGACAGCGGCAGATTGTGGCTTCCATCAAAGATCTGGAAGATGACGGGTTTGAGTTTGACGCAGCGGAAGGATCCCTTAAACTGATCATGGAAAAGCTGACCGAACAGTACACCAGTTATTTTGACCTGGAATCTTTCCGGGTGGTGGTGGAAAAAGACAAGGAAAAACCCTGCTACTCCCATGCCATGATCAAAATCCGGGTGGGGAAAACCACGGAAATCACCTCAGCCGAAGGAGACGGCCCGGTATCCGCCCTGGACAACGCGTTGAGAAAAGCATTGTCTGCCATGTATCCCCAGATCAATGACATGCATCTGGTGGACTTCAAGGTCCGGGTGATCGACGGGTCCGACGGCACGGACGCCAAGGTCCGGGTGCTCATCGAATCCCGGGATACGGATAATATTTTCTCCACCATCGGGGTGTCTGAAGATATTATCGAAGCCTCCTGGCAGGCCCTGTCCGACAGTTTTCAGTACAAACTGTCTTTAGATCATCAGACCACTTCGTAATCAGTGGAAATTTTAAAAATTTTTTAATATGTTATTTTCACCCATATAAGGACAGCATCATGAACGAAGAAAAACGCATTATTATCTTTGACACCACCCTGCGGGACGGGGAACAATCCCCGGGGGCCAGCATGAACCAGGCGGAAAAACTGCGCATCGCCACCCAGCTGGAACTGCTGGGGGTGGATGTGATCGAAGCCGGGTTTCCCGCAGCATCGGACGGAGATTTCGAAGCAGTCAAAAAAATAGCTGAGAGCCTGAAAAAAGCCCAGGTGGCGGCTCTGTGCCGGGCCAATGAAGCGGATATCCGCCGGGGTTGGAATGCGGTCAAGGATGCGGTCAATCCCCGGATCCACACCTTTATCGCCACCTCGGAACTGCACATGAAATACAAACTGC
>CALGAJ010000074.1 GCA_937951975.1 uncultured Desulfotignum sp. | reverse complement strand
AATCCAGGTTCTGGGAGATCATCTTCTGATAGATGCTGTAATGCTGCTTGTACCGCCCCTTGATCTCGCAGGGCAGTTCCATCTCTTCCATTTTGTAATGAAGACTGGTGGACACCTCCTTGATGTAATCTTCTTTTTCATCCTTGGCCCGGTTCACCAGGGCATCGATTTGTTCATACTCGTCGGGCAGGGTGTAGAAAAACGCGATTTCTTCCAGTTCGTTTTTCACCCAGAAGATTCCCAATCGGGCCGCAATGGGGGCATAGATATCCAGGGTTTCCTGGGCGATGGCCGCCTGTTTTTCCGGTTTTTTGTGATATTTCAGGGTCCGCATGTTGTGCAGCCGGTCCGCGAGCTTGATGAGCACCACCCGGATGTCATCGGCCATGGCCAGAATCATTTTTCTCAAGGATTCCGCCTGCTGGGCCGCTTTATTGGAAAACGGCAGGGCCGATAATTTGGTCACCCCTTCCACAATATGGGCCACCCCCGGACCGAACAGCGCCTGAATATCTTCCTTGGTGGCGGGGGTATCTTCAATCACATCATGCAGCAGGGCTGCGGCAATACTTTCCACGTCCAGCCGCATATCCGCCAGGATCTGAGCCACTTCCAGGGGATGGGACAGATAGGGTTCCCCGGACAGCCTCACCTGCCCCTCATGGACCCGGGCCGAATATACATAGGCCCGGTCAATGATATCCAGGTCCGCATCCGGATTATACTCTAAAATGGTATCCAGTATGTCCGTGATCCGAATCATGGGCCGTCCTTATCCCGGATGTCGCTGATGACCTGATCAATAGGCTTTGGCAAACAATACCCGCTGTTCACTTGGTTTGTCACAACAGATGCATTGGCCGGATTCTTTGCAAGAATCAAACGGGATGCACCGGATGGTGACGGACAGTTCTTTTTTGATGCGTTCTTCACAGTCCCGGGAACCACACCAGTGGGCATAGACAAAGGCACCGTTCCGAACCCCTTTGGCATCCTTATAAATCTCTTCAAACCCCTGCCAGGTATCCACATGAAAGGTGTTCTCTTTCTGGAACGCCAGGGCCCGGTCAAACAGAGACTGCTGAATCTGGTCCAGAATGTCGGTAATGGTGTGAATGAACGTTTCTCTGTCCATACTTTCCTTTTTCCCGGCATCCCTGTCCCTTCTGGCCATGAACACGGTATTGGCGGCAATGTCCCGGGGTCCCAGTTCCACCCGGACGGGGATCCCTTTTTTCACCCAGTCCCATCCCCGGGCCCCGCCGATATCCCGGTCATCGATCTCCACGACCACCGATCTTCCGTGATACTGCTTGTCATTCAGGGCCGCCTTCAGCGCATCGGCACTCTCCAGGACCTGTGAGTTGTCCTGATCTTTTTTCACAATCGGTAGAATCACCACATGGGCCGGGGCGATCCGTGGCGGCACCACCAGGCCGTCATCATCGGAATGCACCATGATCATGCCGCCGATCATCCGGGTGGAAGTTCCCCAGGAGGTGGTCCAGGCAAATTGTTCCTGGCCCGCTTCGTTCTGGAACCGGATGTCGGATCCTTTGGCGAAATTCTGTCCCAGAAAATGGGAAGTGCCCGCCTGAAGCGCTCTCCTGTCCTGCATCATCGCCTCGATACAGGTGGTGTCATCCGCGCCCGGAAACCGTTCCGATTCGGATTTCCGGCCCTTGATCACCGGCATGGCCAGCCGGTCCTGAACAAAGTCGGCATACAGATCCAGCATCTGAAGGGTTCTTTCCACCGCCTCTTCCCTGGTGGCATGGGCTGTATGTCCTTCCTGCCACAGAAACTCACTGGTTCTCAGAAACATGCGGGTGCGCATCTCCCAGCGAACCACATTGGCCCACTGGTTCAGCAGAATGGGAAGATCCCGGTACGAGGAGGTCCACCGGGACATGGATTCACCGATAATGGTTTCGGATGTGGGCCGGACAATCAAGGGCTCGGCCAGTTCGCCGGCCGGCACCAGCCTTCCGTCCGGCCCTTTTTCCAGTTTATGATGGGTCACCACGGCGCACTCCTTGGCAAATCCATCCACGTGCTCGGCTTCTTTTTCCAGATATGACAACGGGATGAAAAGGGGAAAATAGGCATTTTTAACCCCGGTTTTCTTGAATTGGGCATCCATCTGCATCATGATGTTCTCCCAGATGGCATACCCCCAGGGTTTCATGACCATACACCCTCTGACCGGGGAATTTTCCGCCATGTCCGATGCCTTGATGATTTCCTGGTACCACTGGGCATAATCTTCTTCCCGGGTCGGGGTAATGGCTGTTTTATTTTTTGCTCCCATTCACATCCTCCGAATTTTTCGTCATTTTATCGATTTCATACAATAACTGGTCCACGAGCCGGTCCTGGGCCACTTTTTTAAACACTTTTCCCTTTTTAAACAAAATGCCGGTACCATCGGCTCCGGCGATGCCGATATCTGCCTCTTTGGCTTCCCCCGGCCCGTTTACGACACATCCCATAATAGCAACTTTAATCTGAGTATCCCGTTCAAGTAAAGCTTTTTCTACATCTTCAGCAATTTTAAACAGATTGATCCGGCACCGGCCGCAGGTGGGGCACGATATGATTTCAGGCCCCCGTTGACGCAGCCCCAGTGCCCGCAGAATTTCATACCCGGTGCGGACTTCCTCCACCGGGTCCCGGGTCAACGACACCCGGATGGTATCCCCTAGCCCCTTAGACAACAAAAGGCCGATGCCGATAGCGGATTTGGTGATCCCGGCATACAGCCCGCCGGCCTCGGTCACCCCCACATGAAACGGCACATCGGTTTCATGTGCCAGCAACTGGTACGCTTCCACGGTCCGGGCCACATCCGAGGCTTTCAAAGACACCTTGATATCATCAAATCCCAGATCCTCCAGTATCCGGATATTGGCCAGCCCGCTCTCCTTCATGGCGGCGGCCGTGGTTCCCAGCCGCTGCTCGATCTCCTTTTCCAGGGAGCCGGCATTCACGCCGATACGGATGGGAATTCCGTGGGATCTGGCACAGTCCACCACCTGTTTGACTTTGTTCCGTGCCCCGATATTGCCGGGATTGATACGCAGCCCGTCGGCCCCGGCTTCCGCCGCAGCCAGGGCCAGCCGGAAATCAAAGTGGATGTCTGCGATCACCGGGATGGAGACCCGGTCCTTGATTTCCCGGATGGCCAGCGCATCCGCCATTTCCGGTACCGCCACCCGGACGATTTCACACCCGGCTGACGTCAGCAAATGGATCTGTTGAACCGTAGCTGCCGTATCCCGGGTCTGTGTGTTGGTCATGGACTGGACCGAAATCGGGGTATCAGATCCCACCATCACCTGTCCCACCCGGATCTGGCGGGTTTTTCTTCGAGGCAGCACCAAAGAGGCCATATTCATTCCTTTATCATTTCAGGCATATCCGTGCCTGAACTTAGCATATTTGTCACGTTTGCTTCAACCCGGCAGCCCGGGCGGAATCTCGTCAAACACGTCCGACAGCACCGCCAGCGACCGGTTCAGATCCCATCGATTGAAAACTTCCAGACTGACGGTGCCCTCATATTTTTTCAGCACATCCATGACCTGGCACAGCTGATCCAGGGCCAGGCGATCCAGGCCGACATGGTCACGGATTTTCTGTCTGGATGCCATAACCCCGTGCAGGTGCATGACGGCAATGCGGTTTCTGAACATATCCACACTGTGTTGCAGGTCATACCCGTACCGGAAATGATGCCCCACATCCAGACAGACCTGAAGACCATGGGCCGTCAGCAACGGCCGCAGATAATCCGGCGGATAATCCAGGGTTTCCACGGATACCATCCCGGGATCCGGCAGATACCGCATCAGCCGGGCCAGGCCGTCCCGGGCCGTCTGTTCCCAGGCAGCCACATCTTCGGGTGTTTCATGACCCGCCATTTCCAGATGCAGAGTATGTGTGCAAGGTTTCAGGGGCCGGCACAGGTCGATCACCCCGGCAAGAGTCTCTGCAGCATGCTGCCGTGCCCGGGCCGATGCATGGGTCAGACTCACATCCGTGGGCAGATGGATATTGTATGTGACATCCATTTGCCCGGACAATTGTGCCAGTTCCGCTATTTGCGCGTCTGTGGGCAGCACGGTATCCGGCATGCTTTCAAATATCAGCAGCTCGATCTCATCAAAAAACCGGCCGATCTTCCGGACATTGGGAAGAATATGATCCGGATAAATAAAAGAGGTGGTACCCAGCCGAAACCGTTTTTTCATCGGGAAAATCCCCTGAAAGCAATGAGGTTCAAGGCGGTCAGGCCCAGGCTCCCCAGCAGTCCAATGATGGATGCTGTCTGCATCAGCTGGCAGGCGGCATCAACGGCTGAAATATCCGGGTCATTGAACCCGCTGCCGATATACGGCTTATCCACCCGTCTGCCATGGTAGGTGCTGGGGCCTCCCAGCCGGATCCTCAGGGCACCGGCAAACGCGGCTTCCGGAAAACCGGCGTTCGGACTTTTATGCCGCCGGCCCTCGGACCACCCGGTGCGCCATGCCCCGGTGCCCGAGATTTTGGGCAGACATGCCGCAGCAAACGCGATCACAAAAACCGACAACCGGGCCGGAATAAAATTGGCGGCATCATCCAGGCGGGCCGATGCCCGGCCGAACAATTGATAGGTCTTGTTTTGATACCCCACCATGGAATCCAGAGTATTGATCATTTTATAAGCCACCGCGCCGGGCACCCCCAACACCAGTGCCCAGAAGAGCGGGGCCAGAAACCCATCCACAAAATTTTCCGCCACTGTCTCCACCGCAGCCCGGGTGACGCCTGATTCATCCAGGGTCCGGGTGTCTCTGCCCACAATCAGGCTCAATTTTTTCCGGGCGGTTTTCAGATCTTTAATGGACAAACTTGCCGCCACAGCCATGGCCGCATCTTTGAGTCCTTTGATGGAAAAACAGTAAAACAGCAGAACCGTCTGAACACCCGCACCCAGCAGCGGATGAATCCACAGGGCCCAACCGGTCAAAATCCAGGCCATCCCATAAACGGTTCCCACCAGAAAACCCGTGAAAAAAATTCCGGCGGTCAAAGGATTTTTAAACATCCGCCGGAACCGGGGCTCAAAAAATTGAATCGCTTTGCCCATGCCCACCACCGGATGGGGCAGATGCCTGGGATCGCCCAGAATCAAATCCAGGATAAATGCCGTGATCAGAACATACCCGCCGGGTTCGATCATTGAGTCAAAGCCTTTTTCAGACTGTCAGCCAGCTTCATATTGGCTGCCCGGTCTTTCAGGGAGAACCGCACAAACCGTTGATTCAACCCGTGAAAATTTCCGCAGTCCCGTATTAAAATCCGGTCCTGTCCCACCCGCCGGCACACCTGTGACGCCGTATGATCCTCCAGCCGGGCCAGAATAAATCCGGTATGGCCGGACACCGGCACCAGCCCGGAAAAATGTGCCTGCTCTTGAAGAAACCATTGTTTTTCCCGGGCGATAAAGGCCCGGGTCTTTTCATAAAACGGCGCAATCTGTTCGGGATGATCAAAAATATCCTGGATCACGACCTGGGCCAGGGCATTGACATGCCAGGGCTGGCAATAGTCCCTCACTTTTTTAATCCAATCCGGTGCCCCGCTGAGAAATCCGGTACGCAGCCCGGGAACGGCAAAAATTTTAGACATGGACGAAAGCACCAGCAGATTGGGAAACGGTCCGGCCTGGATCAGAGACCGACTCTCACCATCATCCGCAAACGGCAGATAGGACTCATCCACCACAAAGCACACCCGGGGATGCCGCTGCAGCAAGGTGGTGACAAATGCCGGGTCCAGCAGCACGCCGGTGGGATTGTTGGGATTGCAGATAAACACCAGATCCGCATTGGCCGCCATCTTGGATACCGCTTCCAGATCCGGCTCAAATCCATTTTCAAACTCAGCGATCCAGAACTCAGGTTCAATATTGTGCATCCGGCAGGCATCGGCATAATCTGAATACGTGGGTCCCAGAATCAGTACATTTTTTGCCTGCAATGCCAGCGGCAAGGTGTAAATGAACCAGGTGGTCCCATTGCCCGCAATCACGGAGTCCGGATCCATATCATGGTATCTGGAAAACCCCTGAACCATGGACCGGGCATCGGGTTCCGGCAGATGCCCGATGGCGGAAATATTGTTTTGTATGACGGTTTTAATCCGTTCCGGAAAGCCCAGAGGGTTGAGGTTGGCACTCATGTCGATAATTTCATCCACATGACACCCCAGCCGCTTTGCCAGTGCTGTTTTGTTGCCGCCGTGACCGATAATCATGATATCATCCTTATTTCACACAAAAGCGGCCCCACAGGCAAGAAACAGTATCGCTTCCATAAATTCGGTCATGGCCCCGAGCATATCCCCTGTGATGCCGTTCATTTTTTTTTTGTAAAACCATAAAATACCCGGACAGGTGATGACAAACACCAGGTTTAAAACCAGGCCCGTATATCCCAGAAACACAGACAGAGACAAGGGAATCAGGCAATAAATGAAATTTTTTGCCCCCAGCGGTGCGGCAAACAGGTCCAGACCGGTACCGGCACCTTTTCGGCCATATGGAAGAAACCGGATGCCGAAAATCATGCCGGCCCGGGCATAGGCCGGCACCAGAAGCAGAACCAGCAAAGTATCCCCCGGTGCGGCATTGAGTTTTAATGCATAAATGCCTGCCAGCTTCACGGCCAGTACCCCGACAACCGTGACCAGGCCCATCATTCCGATGCGGCTGTCTTTCATGATTTCCAGGGCCCGTTCCCGGGACCGGTGGCTGAAAATACCGTCCGCCGTGTCGCCCAACCCGTCCAAATGAAATGCGCCGGTTAAAATCAGAAGACAGAGCAGATCCATCAATGCGGCAACCGGCAGAGGCCACAGCCGGGAGGCCATCACATCCGTCAGCACCACCAGGCTGCCTAAAATCAGTCCGATGATGGGAAAAAACCGGATCATGCCCATGGGTGAATATGCCGGATCCCGGCCCGCCGGCAGAATGGTCAGAAACAGCAGCCCGGCCCGCAGATCAGTGAAAAACGGGTTGGATCTGAAAAAGGATGTCATCGTGGGCCGCTCATGGCAGGATCCGGTTTCCGCCCGGTTTGATCTGAAGGGCCTGACCCGCCACGGCAAGCACCACCCGGTCCGCCGCATCCGCCATGAACTGATTCATGTGACCGGCCAGATCACGGAATTTCCGGGCCAGAGGATTTTCAGGCACAATCCCGGACCCCACCTCATTGCTGACTAGAAATACCGGACATGAAGCGTCAAAACAGGCCTGGGCCGTTTTTTCAAGCCGCGTTTCAATCTCTTTGTCTGCCATGTGAGCCGCCATCATATTTGAAAGCCACAGGGTCAGGCAATCCACCAGAATCACATCCGCCGTATCGGCATGGGCTGAAATACACGCATGGATGTTCTCCGGCTCTTCCACCGTTATCCAGTTGTTTCCCCGTTCCGCCTGATGGGCCTGCACTCTGTCTGTCATTTCCTGGTCCCGGGGGACCGAGGTGGCCAGAAAAATTTTTCGCCGTCCGGATACGGCATTTGCGGCCGTCAATGCAAACCGGCTTTTTCCGCTTCTGCAACCGCCGATAACCAGCGTGATCAAAGGTCTGTCTTCCAAAATATCTGTTTCTTTCTTTTTGTTCCAATAGGTTGAAAACAGTACAAGATACCGTATCCATGGCTGAAGATGCAACCCCAAAATCCAAGAAAGTTTTCGGTTTACAATCCAAAGGGTTTCATGTAAACAGAAACAGTTTATTCATTGCATGATGGTGTTAGGTTTAAAGGAGGCAGGTATGATCAGCAGAAGTACGGTCAATGTACTGAACCTGAAACCCGTGACCCGCAGCATGTGTTACGATTTTTACAAAAAAATAAACGTGGAGCTTCCCAGTTCTGAGGCCATCAGAGAATCGGTTTCCTGGTGGCAGAACAACAAGGATAAACTCAACGAACTGTGGTGGGTTCTCAACTATTACTCTGAAGCCCTCGACCCTGAAAGAGACCTCCGGGCCCATGTGGAGTATCATCTGGATACCCTTGCCCTGGAAAAAACCGCTGCACTGGAACCGCCTTTTGACCCGGATTCAACCTCGGAACCGGAACCGTTCTGAATCAGGCCCGGCCATCATGTTCACCTTCTGCCGGGAAAATCCCATATGAAATCCATTGAAGAGATCTCTTTGCTGTATGAAATCAGCGAAGCATTGAACCAGCATATGGACATGAAAAAATCGTTGTTCAAGGTGCTGGCGGTTCTGGCTGAATCCATGAACCTGATCCGGGGAATTATTTTTCTCACCAACCGGGAAAACGGAGAGATCCGCATTGAAATCGCCCATGGTATCTCCCAGGAAACCACCCGTAAAATCAAATACCTGCCCGGAGAAGGCATTATCGGCAAAGTGGTTGAAACCGGCAAGCCGGCTGTGGTTCCCCGCATCAGCAAAGAGCCGCTGTTTTTAGACAAAACCCATTCCCGGAACATGACCCAGGGCCAGGAGTATTCCTTTATCTGTGTGCCCATAAAAAAAGATAACCAGGTGGTGGGAGCCATCAGTGCGGACCGGCCCTTTGAAGGAAAACAGTCGTTGCACCAGGGAGAAAAAATTCTGTCCGTGGTGGCGGCCATGCTGGCCCATCATGTCATCAACATTGAACGGGTGCGGCAGGAAAAAGAAACGCTTAAAACGGAAAATCTGCGCCTTAAATCCGAGCTGGAAAACCGGTACAGCTTTTCCAATATCATCGGCAATTCCAACAAAATGCGGGAAGTACTCCAGATGATCTCCCAGGTTGCTTTTTCTTCGGCCACAGTATTGATCCGCGGAGAAAGCGGCACCGGGAAAGAACTGGTGGCCAACGCCATTCACTATAACTCCGAACGGCATCACAAACCGTTCATCAAAATAAACTGTGCCGCCATTCCGGAGAATCTGATTGAAAGCGAATTGTTCGGCCATGAAAAAGGCGCATTTACCGGGGCATCCCACCTGAAAAAAGGCAAATTCGAACTGGCGGACCAGGGCACGGTGTTTCTGGATGAAATCGGCACCATGGCGCCCGGTGCCCAGGTCAAACTGCTGCGGGTCCTCCAGGAAAAGGAATTTGAACGGGTGGGCGGATACAAACCCATCCAGACGGATGTCCGCATTGTGGCCGCCACCAATGCCAATCTTGAAGAAATGGTCCAGCAGGGGCGGTTCAGAGATGACTTGTATTTCCGGCTCAATGTTTTTCCCATTTACATTCCCAGCCTGCGTATGCGGAAAACCGACATCATTCTTCTGGCCGACCATTTTCTGGAAAAATACCGGAAAACCCATGGCAAGGATATCAAAAGGATCACCACCCCGGCCATAGATATGATGATGGAATACCACTGGCCCGGCAATGTCCGGGAACTGGAAAACTGTATCGAACGGGCCGTGATCCTGTGCAACGATGGCGCGATCCATTCTTATCACCTGCCGGCCACCCTCCAAACCGGCACTGAATCCAAGACGCTGCCCCTTTCGCTGGAAACGGCGGTGGCCGGCCTGGAAAAGGAGATTCTCATGGATGCATTGAAAAGCACTAAAGGAAACATCAAACAGGCGGCCCGGCAGATTCAGATCACCGTACGAAAATTCTCCTATAAAGCCGCCAAATATGGCATCAATTACAAAGATTTCCGATAATACGGGTTTAAAGAAGCATTCCATGAAATATTTATGTAATATTCTGCTTTTATTGACCGTGATCTGTACCGCATCCTGTCAAAACGACACGGTTCCGCCGGGATTCACCCGGGATGCCGCACAGCCGGGCCACCGGTTTTCAAAAACAGCATCCGTGGAAATCAGACAGGTCCCCGTGACCCATGAAGCCGTGGGAACCATCCGCCCGCTGACCGAATCCGTCATTGAATCCCGTATCAGCGGCCAGGTGCTGGAAGTTCTTGTATCCCCCGGGGACCGGGTTCTCAATGACCAGCCCCTGGTAATTCTGGACAACCGCCAGGTGACGGCCCGGGTCAACCAGGCCATGGAAGAAAAAAACCTGGCTGAAAACCATCTCAGTCAGGCCCTCAAAGGGGTGGATGAAGCCAGAGCCGGCCTGGAGCAGGCCCGGACCGCGTTTGAGCGGTCGCGGATTCTGTATGATAAACATATCGTGCCTTCCCAGCAGCTGGAAGTGGATAAAGCCGCTTTTCTGACCGCCAAAGCCCGGCTGGAAAAAATGCAGGAAGCCGTGGCTGCGGCCCGGACCGATATCCGCCGGGCGGAACAGGTCGTGGCGGAAGCACGGATTTCTCTTGAATATTCAGAAATCATGGCTCCTGAAAACGGTATCGTGGTCCAGCGGCTGGTGGATCCCGGGGACCAGGCGATCCCGGGCAGGGCATTGCTGAAAATCCAGACCAGCGGTTTTCTTCAGCTGGAAGCCCATGTCCGGGAAGGGTTGATTCAACACATTGTCCTGGACAAAGAATATGATGTAGCCATTCAGACCGTTGATAAAACCGTGCCGGCGATTATCCGGGAAATCACGCCCTATGCGGATCCGGATACCCGGACGTTTCTGGTCAAGGCCAGCCTGTCGGAAGATCCGGGTATCTATCCGGGCATGTTCGGCCGCCTGATCATACCGGTGGGTCATGAAACCATTCCAGTGATCCCTGCCCAGGCCGTCATCCGGGTGGGACAGCTGGAAATGGTCCATGTGAAAACCCAGGAAGGCCGGTTCCGGTCCGTGTACATCAAAACCGGAAAACCCTCAGGATCCGATGTCGAAGTGCTGGCCGGTCTGAGCGGCGGCGAAACCCTGGGGTGGTGAGACGATCGTTATGAGCGATTTGGAAAAAGGGGGACTCCTCAAGATCGTTGCCACATTTCTGTCTTCCCAGTTGCCCGTGATACTGGTGGCTTTCTCCCTGTGCGTAGGGGCATTTTCCATTTACATCACCCCCAAGGAAGAAGAACCCCAGATCGTGGTGCCTATGGCGGACGTGTTCGTCACCGTGCCGGGAGCCTCACCCGAAGAAATTGCAAAACTGGTCACCACACCGCTGGAACAGATTCTGTGGGAAATCGACGGGGTGGAATATGTATATTCCACCTCCAGCCGGGAATCCGCTGTGGTCACGGTGCGTTTTTTTGTGGGACAGGACCGGGAAAACGCCATTCTCAAACTCCACAACAAAATTCAAATGAACCTGGACCGGGTTCCTTCCATTGTGGAAAACTGGCTGGTGAAACCCGTTGAAATCGATGATGTACCCATTGTCACCCTGACGCTGTACTCCGACCGGTATTCAGACCATGAACTGCGGCGGGTCGGAGAAGAAGTGACCACCCGCCTGTCCCGGTTGCAGCATATCTCCCGGTCCCAGGTGTTCGGTGGCAGAAAACGTGAAATCCGTGTGGAAACGGATCCCTTGAAAATGAAAGGATTCAATGTATCCTTTTCAGATATAACCCTTGCACTTCAAGGCGCGGACGTCGCCACCCGGGCCGGGGCATTCAACAAGAACAATCTTGAAATCTGCCTGACCTCCTCATCCTTTCTCACCTGCCTTTCAGATGTCAAAAATCTGGTGATATCCCAAAAAGACGGCAGACCGGTTCATTTGTCGGAAGTGGCCCGAATCATTGACGGCCCCGAAGAAGCGGCTGCCTATACCCGCATTGGATTTTCCAATTATCACCGGCAGGTTCACGGGATCGATGATGCTGAAAAAGGATCTTTCCCGGCCGTGACCCTGGCATTTGCCAAACAGAAAGGCACCAATGCCGTCACCGTGGCCCGAAACATCGTATCAGAGGTGGACCGCATGAAAGGCCGGGTCATCCCGTCCGACATGCATGTGGAAGTGACCCGGAACTACGGAGAAACCGCCAGTGACAAAGTCAATGGTCTGCTCTCTTCACTGGCGTTCGCGATCGTTTCCGTGGTGATCCTGCTGGCCGTCACGCTGGGTTACCGGGAAGCGGTTGTGGTGGCCCTGGCGGTCCCGCTTTCTTTTTCTCTGGCCCTGTTTGTGAACTATCTGTTCGGATACACCATCAACCGGGTCACCCTGTTCGCCTTGATTCTGTCTTTAGGTCTGGTGGTGGACGATCCCATCACCAATGTGGACAATATCCAGCGCCACATCCGGATGAATCTTTTGTCTCCGTTCGATGCCACGCTCAAGGCGGTGGGAGAAGTGCTGCCTCCGGTGATCATGTCCACCATTGCCATCATTGTCTGCTTTACACCGTTATTTTTCATCACCGGGATGATGGGGCCCTATATGGCCCCCATGGCGGTGAATGTGCCTTTAACCGTTATTTTTTCAACATTGAGCGCCCTCACGGTCGTGCCCTGGGTCTCCCATCTGCTGCTGAAAAACAAGGGATCTGTGCCCAGGAAAAAAACCGGCGCTCCAACCCGGGCCGCCGATATCTACCGGGCGCTTCTGTCCCCGTTTCTGGAAAAAAAATGGCTGCGGTATCTGCTGCTGGGGCTGATCCTGGCCGGGCTGGCCGCATCCGCAGCCCTGGTGGTGTTCCGGCTTGTTCCATTGAAGCTGCTGCCTTTTGACAATAAAAACGAATTTCAGATTCTTCTGGAACTGCCCCAGGGCAGTTCCCTGGAAAAAACCGACCGGATGGTGCAGGCATTCGAGCAATACCTGACAGATGTCAATGAGGTCACCAGTTTTGTTTCCTACACCGGTGTGCCCTCACCCATGGATTTCAACGGTATGGTCCGGCACTACTTTATCCGGGAGGGCAGCCATCTCGCCGACATCCGGGTGAACCTGGCGGACAAATCCAGACGCTCCCGGCAGAGTCATACCATTTTACTGAGTCTGCGGCCGGACCTGGAAGCCCTGGCAAAAGAGCATGGTGCCCTGCTGTCTCTGGTGGAAGTGCCGCCGGGCCCCCCGGTCCTTTCCACCCTGGTGGCGGAAATTTACGGATCCTATGACACCGCTTATGAAACCCTGCTTGAAAATGCAGACATCATCCGGACCGTCATGGAAACCGAACCATTTGTCACCGATGTTCAAATCATGACCGAAGCGGACAGTGAGCGTGTGGACATTGAAGTGGACCGGGAAAAAGCAGCGCTTCACGGCATCGATACCCAGACGATACTGAAGGCCCTGAATATTGCCATGGGCGGTAACACACCCGCCACCCTGCACCTCACCCAGGAACGGAATCCATTGTGGATCAAAGTGATTTTTCCCAGAAATATGCGCTCGGATATGGCAAGCCTGACCGGCCTGCCCATCCGTTCCCAGTCCGGTGTACTCATTCCTTTGGGCGAGCTAGCACATCTGACCCGCAAACCCAATCAGGTCCCGATTTATCATAAAAATATGGAGCCGGTGGTATATGTCCTAGGGGAGATGGCCGGCCGGGCCCCAGGGGAAGCGGTTCTGGACATGATGTCCCGCATCGGGACATTGACCCTGGATTCGGACATTACTGTCAACTGGGCCGGAGAAGGAGAATGGAAAATCACGCTCCGGGTGTTCAGGGATATGGGTCTGGCATTTGCCGCGGCATTGCTGGGCATCTATTTCATACTGGTGTTCACCACCGGATCCTATGCCATGCCCATGCTGATCATGGTGGCGATCCCCCTCACAGTGCTGGGAATCATGCCCGGATTTTTCATTCTCAACCTGTTTTCATCAGATGTGGGTCAATACGCCGACCCTGTGTTTTTCACCGCCACATCCATGATCGGGATGATCGCTTTAGGGGGAATCGTGATCCGGAATTCACTGGTACTCATCGAATTTATTCAGGGGTCGATCAAAGAAGGAAAAGATTTCAAGACCGCGATTCTGGATTCCGGCGTGGTTCGCATGCGGCCCATTCTGCTCACTGCCGTCACCACAGCCATCGGCGCGTTTCCCATCACGTTTGATCCGGTATTCTCAGGGCTGGCATGGGCACTGATCTTTGGATTGCTGGCCTCCACCCTGTTTACCCTGATCGTAATCCCGGTGACCTATTTTGCCCTATTCAGAAAAACGGGTCAGGATTCCCATGAAACCGCCGCATCCTGATTGATGCGGTATTCAGACTGGTCTGCCAGTTTATTGGAAGGATCGCCTTCCTGAACCATTTGACGGAGCAGTTTTTTTTCGTCAGCAAGGGGCAGCCGGCCGGTCATGGCGGCCAGGGCCACCTGACGCCCGTTCTGGTTGGTGAATTCGGCTCTGGCTTCAGCCCGGCCGTTTTTCTCCAAACGGGTCAATGTGATCCTGCACTCAATGGTATCGTCAAAATATACCGGATGAAGAAATCTGAAATTCATTCCCGTGGCCAGCCATCCCACCTGACCGCCGAATTCGCAGATCATGCCTCCCACTAAAAGCCCATGGCAGATCCGGCCTTTGAAACCTTTGGAACGGGTCCATCGCGCATCATAATGCACGGGATTATAGTCCCGGGTCAGATCTCCGAACGCATGGGTTTCCTCTTGCGAAAACCGCCGGGAAAAGCAGAAGGTATCCCCCGGCTGCAATTGTTTGATCGTGCGCTCCCGAAGCGGGTTTCCCATGTGCTCTCCCTTAAGGGGTGGACAGGGCAACGGACTGGCCGTCCGTCATTTTTTCAACATACTCGGCCACCCTGTTTTCAAACCGGTCCATCTCATCCACCGGCACCGGTTCCACCCGCATCTCCGGCGTGTCCAGAGGATTGATGTGCCGGCCATTCTTGGTCATTCTAAAATCCAGATGATATCCCGTGGCCAGGCCGGTTTTTCCCACATACCCGATCACATCTCCCTGGGAAACGGAACAGCCTTTTTTCATCCCCTTGGCAAAACTGTTCATATGATAATAGCTGGTTTCATACCCGTTGACATGCTGGATGGTGATATATCTGCCCATGGTTTTATTGTAGGCTATTTCTCTGATCACACCGTCTGCCACTGTTTTGATGGGTGTGTTTTTCGGGGCTGCATAATCAATTCCCGGATGGGGCCGCTTCACCTTCAGGATGGGGTGAAGCCGGCTGTTGGTAAAATGGGAACTGATCTTGGAGTAATTCACCGGTGATTTTAAAAATGATTTTTGAAGGGATTTTCCTTTTTCATCGTAATACCCGGCACGTCCCTGGGTATCCGTATACCGGAAGGCTTTATGGCTCACACCATCATTGATAAACACCGCTGCCAGAACCTGTCCGTACCCTTTATATTCACCGCGTCGGAATTGTTTTTCCACCAGTAACTGAAACCGGTCTCCTGATTGAATATCTTTTGCAAAATCAATGTCCCAGGCAAAAATATCAGAGAGCTCCCAGGCCAGAGACGGGCAATATCCCGCTTTTTCCAACGCCGTACTGATATTGGATTCGATCTCCAGTCGTATGGTCTCTTCTTCGATCTCATACCGGATCGGGGTTTTGATAATTTTAAATTGCTCCCCGGTCTTTTGAATCACCAGTCGAAACTGGTCATCGATCTCATATTCAAAGTTGGAAAATTCACCCTGATGAAGCGTCACACTAAAGGGCTGTCCCGCTTTGAACCGGGTAAAAGGAAATATCTTTCGGCTCTGTTTGTCAAGCTGGAAAATGGTTTTTAACGGCAGATACGGATTGAGAACAGATGATGCCGTATCTCCGGTTTTGAAAACATCGGAGATCTTTTTTTTGTCCGAATGTATCTGATTTATTTCATTGGGATCAATCAAATATTCCTGTAATTTCGGCGTCACAGAATGCGCACTGGTACAGAAAAAAATCAATATCATCCCGCATATCCCGAGCATCTGTGCAAAAGGCAACCTTGTTTGGTTTTTAAAATCTGTCATCTTCAAAATCAAATATCCTGTATATTCTATACGTTGTTTACGTTCAACTTATCGATTTTCCTCTTTAAATTTTGCAGAACCATAACCAAAGAGGCAAAAATAGTAAAGCAGTTTATTTTCAATCCGTACTTTTTTTGACGGCTGCCGTCAAATCTCTGGCTGTGGCAGCGGCATCTCCCATCAACAGAATGGTTTTGGGATCATCATACAGGATGTTGTCCACGCCCGAGTAACCGGGCTGAGTGTCATAATTGCAGACCACAATGGTTTTCGCCTCATGGGCGTTAAGAATAGGCATGCCTGAAATCGGGGTGCCTTCCACATGGATGGCTGCGGGATTCACCACGTCACAGGCCCCGAATACCAGGGCCACATCGGTTTGTGAAAATTCAGGGTTGATATCATCCATCTCTATGAGTTTGTCATAATCCACTTCCGCCTCGGCCAGCAGCACATTCATGTGTCCGGGCATGCGGCCGGCCACCGGATGGACGGCAAACAACACGGTTTTCCCCATGGATTCCAGCAGATCCGCCAGTTCTTTCACCTGAAACTGGGCCTGGGCCTGGGCCATGCCGTAACCGGGGATGATGATGATTTTTTCTCCTGACATCAGCCGGTCAACAGCGGTATCGATGGGGGGTGTTTCCAGGGCTTCCTGAACCGCTGTTTTTTTCGGATCCATTAATTTTTCCTGAACCCCTGCCGGTGTTTCAGTCAATCCCTCCAGCATCTGTTCCACGCTCTGTCTGGCATTCCCCAGAAGCATCAGGGTATTGGGGTTATGATACAACGCGTTTTCCACCCCGGAATATCCGGGTTTATCATCCAGGTTGCAGCAGATCACCTGTTTGGCCTCATGGGCGTCAAGGATGGGCATGCCGGAGATGGGAGATCCGTCGGTTTCCTTGGCCGCGGGATTCACCACGTCACAGGCCCCGATCACCAGGCACAGATCGGTCTGTGAAAATGACGGATTCACCTCATCCATTTCCATCAGCTTGTCATACTCCACCCCGGCCTCGGCCAGCAGCACATTCATGTGTCCGGGCATGCGGCCGGCCACCGGATGAATGGCAAAGGACACGGTTTTTCCCATGGATTCCAGCAGATCCGCCAGCTCTTTGACCTGAAACTGGGCCTGGGCTACAGCCATGCCGTATCCCGGCACCACAATGACGGTTTTTGCCGCCTGAATCATTTCCACAGCGGTTTTCAGCGGATCTAATCCCGATGTTTCCATCGCTTTTTCCGATTCAACACCGGCCTTCCTTCTGTCCGTTTCCGGTTCAACCGGCTGACGGCCTTTCTGAAACAACGGATCTTCCCCCGTATCATCCAGACCGTCAGCCGCAGGTGGCACGGGTTTGTCCGGGGCTTTTTCCGGGATGAACACATGATACAGACTCCGGTTCATGGCCCGGCACATCATATGCGTGAGAATCGAGCCGGAAGCGGCCACGGTGGCCCCGCAGGCGATGAGCAGCTGATTTTCGATGATCATGCCGCACAAGGCCGCCGCCAGCCCTGTGGTGGCATTTAAAAAAGAGATAAGCACCGGCATGTCCGCCCCGCCCACCCGCATGGAAAAAAGAATCCCGAACAAAATGGACAGGGCAAAAATGCTCAGATAAAAGACCACCGCCGCGGTTTTAGGCAGGAAAAAGGCGATGAGCATCAACAAAATCACGATCCCCAGATTGGCCTGGACCAGCCGGGTATGATTTTTCAGAATCATGGGGGTCTGTTTCAGCAGACCCGCCAGTTTGCCGGCCGCCACCATGCTGCCTGAAAAGGTCAACGACCCCACAGCCAGGTTCAGAAGGCCGGACATCTCATTGAGAGCCCCCATCTGGCCCGATCCCCGCACCAGTTCCACAATGGACAGAAAAAACGCGGCAATCCCGCCGGCACCGTTCTGGAACGCCACCATGGCCGGAATCTGGATCATGGTGATTTTCCGGGCCACCCACACACCGACACCGCCGGCGGCCAACAGACAGACCACCACCACAAAGGGATGCATGATCCCGTATCTGTAAATCACCAGACCCATGGCGCATGCCAGGGCAGCGGCGGCGGTCAGGTTGCCGTATTTTGCCGTGGACGGTTTTTGAAACAGCCATATGCCGATAATCAGAACAACGATCAGACCAAAATCCAGCACCAGGGTCATGGGTTATTTCCTTCCCGTTTTTTTTTGAACATGCGCAGCATCCGGTCAGTAATGGTGAATCCGCCCACCAGATTGAACGTGACCATGATCAGGGCCACGGCCCCGATGAACTGTTCCACGGGCGTTGAGGAAACGGAAAACAGAATCAGCACCCCCAGAATGGTGACCGCGGAAATGGCATTGGTCATGGACATCAGCGGGGTGTGCAGCAGTGTGGGCACCCGGGATATCAGAAAATAGCCCACCACGAATGAAAACACAAACACCCCGACCATCAATACAAGATTGCTCATGAAGAACTCCCGATGAAAAATAAAAAAATCAGTCCGACAGACCCATGGCTTTTCTGGCTCCCTGATGATACAGTTCCCCCTGATGGGTCACCAGAGAATCTTTAACGATCTCATCGGTCATGTCGAATTCAAGGGTCTGGTTCTTGAACAGATTTTCCACAAAATAGTACAGATTGTTGGCATACAGCCAAGAAGCATGCACCGGCAGAGATCCTGGAATGTTCTTGATACCGCAGATATAGACCCCGTTGTGCATCCGCTCTTTGCCCGGATCGGTCATTTCGCAGTTGCCGCCCTGGTCGATGGACACATCCACGATTACGGACCCGGGTTTCATGGTTTCCACCATCTCCCGGGTGATGAGCGTCTGGGCCACTTCGCCGGGCACCAGTGCGCTCAGCACGATGATGTCCGCATCCGCCACCAGGGGGGCCAGGGCCTGGTGCTCTTTTTCGAGCCATTCTTCAGGCAGAGCTTTGGCATATCCGCCCCTTCCGATGACCAGCTCCGGCGGGGCCTCGAATCCCACCACCTTGACTCCTAAGCTTTCCGCTTCTTTTCTGGCATCCGGCCGGATGTCCACGGCCTTGACCACGCCCCCTAATCGTTTGCCCGTGGCAATGGCCTGGAGCCCCACCACACCGGTGCCCACCACCAGAATATTGGCCGGCTTGATCATGCCGATGGAGGTCCCGATCATGGGAATGAATTTCGGGAAATGTCCGGCCGCAAGGATAATGGCTTTGTAACCGGTGATGGCGCTCATGGAGGTCAAGGGATCCATGCGCTGGGCCCTGGATATCCGTGGAATACCGTCCATGGTGAAGGCGGTGATCTGCCGTTGCTGGAGTTTTTTCACCCCGTCGTGATTGGACGGCGTGGCCGGGTGCAGAAACGTGATCAGAATGGTATTTTCCTTTATCATATCGATCTCATGGGTGTTGAACGCCTCATTGAACAGCGGTTCTTTCACCTTGAGAATGATATCGGATCTGTCATACACTTCCTTTGCATCCGCACCGATGACGGCCCCCGCGCTTTGGTACTGGTCATCGGTGACAAACACCCCGGCACCGGCGTTTGATTCCACCATTACCTCATACCCGAGTTTGACGAACTTTTCCACGGTTTCCGGAAGTGCCGCCACCCGGTTTTCCTGGCCCATGATCTCTTTGGGAATTCCGATTAACATGATTTGGCTCCTTTTCAATTATTATAACCTGCGTGTCATAAAAACAGATAAAGGACCCGGCATATATCTCATACCGTCCGGAACCGGTTCCGGTTCCGGACGGTTATGTCAGGTTATTTATCCTCTGATTTTCCAATATCGGCCATCATCTTGAGCATGTGGTACCGGTCCATGACCTCCTGTTCAATTTTTTTGCGCAGCCGTTTCGATTCCTCGGGAAAACTTTTTTCCAGGGCTGCAAACCGGACCTCGCCGCCCAAAAACTCCTGGAGGCTGCCATCCGGTTCCTTTGAATCCAGAATAAAAGGATTTTTTCCCTCTTTGATCAGTTCCGGATTGTACCGGTACAACGGCCAGTATCCGGATTCCACCGCCAGTTTGCCCTCTTCCTGGGATTTTCCCATGCCTTTGCGGATCCCCTGGTTGATACACGGGGCATAACTGATGATCAACGAAGGTCCTGGATAGTTTTCCGCTTCCACCAGGGCTTTCAGGGTCTGGTTCTTGTTGGCGCCCATGGAGATGGATGCCACATAAATATACCCGTAGCTCATCATCATCCGGCCCAGATCCTTTTTGCCGATCTTTTTGCCGGATGCCGCATATTTGGCGATGGCACCGGTGGGCGTGGCTTTGGAGGACTGGCCCCCGGTGTTGGAGTACACTTCCGTGTCCATCACCAGAATATTGATGTCCTCGCCGGATGCCAGTACATGGTCCAGGCCGCCGAATCCGATGTCATAGGCCCAGCCG
>CALGAJ010000073.1 GCA_937951975.1 uncultured Desulfotignum sp. | reverse complement strand
TCAGGGTTGTCGATGCGGTTCTGTTTAATCCAGGAAAGCGACTTCTGCTGCCCGCAGGTTGTGGGAATCCTGAAGGGAACGGCGGATCGGGCCCAGCCCATGACTTTGATGACAAAGCCGACCAGAAAGGCAATGACCGCCAGGTACGGGAAAACAATCCCGAAGAACCACCCAAGCCCTGCTCCCGCCCCCGCATAAGCCACTAGAAAAAGCAGAAAAACTGCTGCCAGGGGGATCAAGTACTTTTGTGTCATGTTGTAACCACCTCATAGATTGGTTGCCGGACAAACCTAAATTTTGTCAGACATGTTAAGATTTTTTTGAGCCAAGCAGGTCCTCCTCCTTGAGCTCTTTTACCAAGCCTGCCCTTTCAAAGGCTGCGTGAATCCGCCGTTTGCTTTCCGTGGCCTTTAAAAGGAATATATCTTCTCTGCATTTCATCAGCCGGTTGAACCCGGCCAGAACGACCTGGTCCACCATCCGGTCGAATTCCCGGATATGGGCTGAATCCACGACTGTTTCACCGATGTCTTTCAGAAAAAAAATAAAACTCACGGCCTCGGCAGCGGAAAATGCCTGGACCGCCCGGATGCGGATCACCGGATCCAGAGCTTTTTCAAGGGTGTCACCGGTATAATCGGAAGCCAGCAGGTGCAGCACATCTTCCAGGGTTTCCCGGGTGACCGCGCCCACCGGATTGTCGAACCGGTCCGCATCTTTTCCCAGAATCCGTGCACTCTGGGGGGGGTAGGTATTGATGGTCGCCTGGAACCATTTTTTCAGTAATTCATCATGATTTTTCTTCAAGGATTGTTTCAGGGTCATGGGTGCCCGGTCTTTTTTTGAGTTCATCTGCAATACTGCCTGTGTCAATTGTTAGATGGATATAAACTTACTGAAATTGTATGTCAAGGGTAAAACAACCGGCTGTCCGTGCGTATGACCGCAGGGATGCAGGGCATTTTTTTTGAAATGGGGCTGTTCACAAGATTGAGTTGTATGGTAATCTGCGTGGCATCAAAATGAAACAACATTGACCGGAGAAAAGAAAAAATGAGGAAAAAGAAAGGGTTGGGCGTGGCAGGGCTGATTGTCTGCTGCACATTGCTGTTTTGTGCCGGGGTCGGGGCTGAACCCGGGCGGTTTGCTGTGTCCGGTGGGTATGGAAAAAGCACCGGCAGCATCGATGTTGTCCGTATCGGGGTTCAGAAGCCGTTTCTTTCCCGATGGGTTGAATCGTCCACAGGAAGTCTGTCCGGTTATTTTGAGCTGTCATACAATGTCTGGGATAAATCCGGAGACACCACCAACGGGGTGGCGTTTTCTCCGGTGTTTGTCTATCGTTTCAATCCGGCGGAGTATCAACACATCACCCCTTATGTGGAAGCGGGGATCGGTGCCGCATATATCGATGATTATCACATTGCCGGCCGGAACCTGTCCAGTAATTTCCAGTTTGAAGACCGTATCGGCATCGGGGTGCTGATCGACCGGGTGGACGTCAAATTCGGATATATGCATTATTCCAACGCGGATCTGAAATCTCCCAATGACGGGATCGATATTTTCATCGGGACGGTGGGATGGCGTTTCTGATGAAAAAAAACCGGGGTTTCCAACCGTTTGAAAGGAGATGCCTTTCAGAACAGGATGAAAATGGATCATTATTATAAAGAACGGTTTCATGTTCAACAGGACCTGATTAAAGATATTGCGCCATTGACGGAAACCGGTGATATCCTGGAACTGATCCGAGACCGGTTGCGTTTTCTGATTCCCAATGCCATGGAGGTGTGTGTGCTGCTGCTGGATCCGGATGCAGCGGAGTACACCAGTCCGCTGCAGTGCGCCCTGTATGACCGGCCGGTGAGCTGCCAGTCCTGCAAACGGGACCGCCCGGCGGTTCAGCAGGCCATTGCCAGAAAAAAGGCGGTGGTGGTGGCCGACAGTGACCCCATTGTCCGCCCGGACGGTTCCCGGATGACGGTGGGCCCGGAATATGCCATGCCCGCGTTTGTGGAAAACCGGATCCTGGCGATTGTCAGTGTGGTGATCCAGCCGCTGACCCGGTACACGCGCAGGGATTTTTACCTGATCCGGGATTTTGCCAATGTGCTGGGGACCATTTTGCTGACCGCCCGGCGGCAATGGGAGATCACCCGGGAAAAGATCCGTATCAGTCAGACCCTGGCCAGCCTGACGCCGTTTGTCCCCGGATCGGTGCGGCGGATGGCGGATAAAAATCCGGATCTTTTGACCCGGGAAAAAGAGACCAAGCAGGTCAGTGTGCTGTTCATCGATCTGGAGGGATATACCGGGCTGAGTGCCAACCGGCCGGAAGCCCAGGTCAATGCCGTCATTGAAAAGGTATTTTCCAGTTTTGTGGATCCCATTCACCGGTCCCACGGGGAGATCAATGAAACCAGCGGGGACGGGTTCATGATTATTTTCAAGGACCATGAACCGAAAACCAATGCCATGAACGCAGTCAAAGCCGCTTTTGAGATCGCTTCCCGGTGCCGGTCCGTCAGTCTTTCTCTGGCCGGTGACCCGGATGTTCCGGACATGGGACCCTTGACCGTCAATATGGGAATCAGCTCCGGAACCGCCCTGGTGGGGATGACCCGGTTCAAGGGGATGCTGGACACCCGTATGACGTTCACAGCCTCCGGATCCGTGACCAATATTGCGGCCCGGCTGTCGGACCATGCAACGGGCGGGGATATTCTGATCAGCCGGAGCACCAAAGATTTGATCGACGGCCTGTGGCCGATCTATGACAGAGGCAAGGCAAAAATGAAAGGAATTCCCGAACCCATCCAGGTGTATTCTCTGCTCAGGCCCGCATGAACCGTGTTGTGTGTTTTCAAAGGATTCAAAAAACCAACGGAAAGGATTTAAGAAGTGGCGGAGAAAGAGAGATTCGAACTCTCGATGGAGGTTTCCCCCCATACTCGCTTAGCAGGCGAGCGCCTTCAGCCACTCGGCCATTTCTCCGCAATATGCTGTGGCGGAGGAGGTAGGATTCGAACCCACGAAGCTGTTACACTTAACGGTTTTCAAGACCGCCGCCTTCAGCCGCTCGGCCACTCCTCCAAATAATGAAACACCCGCTTATATCATCTTGGAGAAAATCGGTCAACACTTAACTTGGATGGGAAGTGACATCTTGCTGTTGACACCGGCAGTGGTTGCGCTATATTAAACGGTTTGACACCAACCAAAATTACAGGAGAATCATGAATGAAACAAAAGATCCGTTTTGAAAAAAATGTCAAGGACGGCAAATTGACGGTTTTGGAGTCCAGTGAGGTGGACCCGGGGGTGATGATGCCGCTGTACGAAGAAACCTATGATCTGGCGGAAATGACGGCGGCGGCCCGGGAAGGGCTGGAACCCTTTGTTCAGATGCTGCGGCGCCGGACTTTTTTTCCCACCCGGGACCTGTGCATCAAGCTGTTTGAGGAAACCGCGGATTTTTTCACGGAGGAGAGTCAGGACAAGGTGGTTGTGGAGTACCAGGACGCAGAGACCTTGCCGGCTGAGGAGGAGTTCAAGCTCGAGGACGATGATGTGGAACTCGACGCCCTTCTGGATGAAGACGGCGACTCCAAGGAAGATGAAATCAAGGAAATCGATGACGAGGATGATACGCCCCGGTTCACCCCGGAAGACACGTCTGAACACGAAAATTAACCGTCACTTCAATAAACGGATCTTATGAAACATATCATAAAAAACATGGTGACCGCCGCGGTCCGGAAAGCGGTGGATGCCGGCATGCTGGTGTCCGGCCAAATTCCTGAAATGGAGATTGAAGCGCCCAAACATCATTCCCAGGGGGATCTGTCCACCAATTTTGCCATGGTTTCCGCATCCATCCAGAAAATGGCGCCCGGAAAAATTGCCGAAGCGGTGATCGCCCATATGGACCCCGAAGACTGGATCGAAAAAATCGAGGTGGCCGGTCCGGGATTTATCAATTTTTTTCTGCGGCCGGCTGCCTGGCACCCGGTGGTGGATCAGGTACTGGCAGCGGATGACCGGTACGGGGCTTCTGATTTCGGCAAAAATGAGCGGGTCCAGGTGGAATTTGTCAGTGCCAACCCCACCGGTCCGTTGCATGTGGGGCATGGCCGGGGGGCTGCAGTGGGGGATGCGGTGGGCAATATCCTGCGCTTTGCCGGATTTTCAGTGTCCAAAGAGTACTATATCAATGATTCCGGCCGGCAGATCCGTACCCTGGGGACATCGGTCTGGTTCCGGCTTCAGGAACTGGCCGGACACACGGTTGATTTTCCGGAAGACTGCTACAAAGGCGATTATATCCAGGATCTGGCCCGGCAGGTCCTGGACCGGGAAGGGCCGGATTTCCTGAACAGAAACCCGGACGACGCCATCGGTGTCTGTGCCCGGTATGCGGCGGGCCGGATCCTGGCACAGATCCGCCGGGATCTGGCGGACTTCGGTGTGACGTTTGATCATTGGTTCAGTGAGCAGAGCCTGTACGATTCCGGACGGCTTCAACAGACCCTGGATCATTTGAAAAGTCAGAATCAGGTGTATGAAAAAGACGGGGCTTTGTGGTTCAAGACCCAGGATTTCGGGGATGAAAAAAACCGGGTGGTGGTGAGAAGCAATGGATTGACCACCTATTTTGCCTCGGATATCGCGTATCACCAGGAAAAATACGAGCGGGGATTCGACCGGGTCATCGATGTGTGGGGGGCGGATCATCACGGATATATCAACCGTCTGGCCGCCGCTGTCATGGCCATGGGAATGAAAAGAGAACAGTTTCAGGTGATTCTGGTCCAGCTGGTGACCCTGCTCCGGGGCGGAAAACCGGTTCAGATGTCCACCCGGGCCGGAGAATTTGTCACCCTCAAAGACATTGTGGATGAAGTGGGAAAAGACGCGGCCCGGTTCATGTTTCTGAGCCGCAGCTATGATTCCGGTCTGGATTTTGATCTGGAAGTGGCCAAACAGAAGAGCAGTGACAACCCGGTGTATTATGTCCAGTATGTCCATGCCCGGATTTCGGGCATTCTGGCCAAAGCAAAGGACCTGCACCCGGAAATGGATGTGGATTTCAAGCAGGGCCGGCATCTGTCAAAACTGACGGCCCAGGAAGAGATCCAGTTGATCAAGACGCTGGCTGAATTTCCCGAACAGGTGGAAAAAAGTGCGGCCACCTGTCATCCCCATGTGATTTTCACCTATCTGATGACCCTGGCATCGGCTTTTCATGCCTATTATAACCGGCACAAGGTGATCACTGGAGACATGGAACTGACCCTGGCCCGGCTCAGCCTGGTTCTGGCCGTGAAAAAAGTGATCCGGAACGGGCTTTCCCTGTTAGGGGTGTCTGCGCCTGAAAGAATGTGACCATGCCTTTTCACGGGGTGTTGAAATATGTCATCTATATCTTCATCGGCGGGTGGTTGTTTCTGCTCGGGGTGATGGCCGGCCGGGGGACATCTCCGGTGACATTTGAAAC
>CALGAJ010000072.1 GCA_937951975.1 uncultured Desulfotignum sp. | reverse complement strand
ACATCGTGCTGCGGACCCATACTTCCCCGTCCCAGCCCCGGACCATGGAAAAAACACAGCCCCCGGTCCGGATCATATCCGCCGGCAAAGTGTTCCGTTGCGACTCTGATCTGACTCACACCCCCATGTTTCACCAGATTGAAGGATTGATGGTGGATGAGAAGATATCGTTTGGCGATCTAAAAGGGGTGTTGACCACATTTGTCCATCAGTTTTTCGACCGGCAGACCGCGCTGCGGTTCAGGCCCAGTTACTTTCCGTTTACCGAGCCCAGTGCGGAAGTGGATATCCAGTGCGTGATATGCAAGGGAAAAGGATGCCGGGTGTGTTCGAAAACCGGATGGCTGGAAGTGCTGGGGTCCGGTATGGTTCATCCGGCGGTATTTGAAAATGTGGGGTATGATACCAAAAAATATACCGGGTTTGCCTTCGGCGTCGGTATCGAGCGGATGGCCATGCTCAAATACGGTATTGATGATATCCGGAAATATTTTGAGAATGATATGCGTTTTTTAGGGCAGTTTTAATTATGAAAGTCACGCTGAGCTGGATAAAAGAATATATCGCTTTGGATCTTGAACCGGAAGAGATCGCTTCGAAACTGACCATGGCCGGCCTTGAAGTGGATGCAGTTGAAAATCTGTATGCCTATCTTCACGATGTTGTGGTGGCCAAAGTACTGGAGGTCAAAAACCATCCGGATGCGGATAAGCTGAGCTGCTGTGTGGTGGATACGGGCAGTGGGAATCCGGCTCAGATTGTCTGCGGTGCGCCCAATGTCAGAGCGGGTATGTATTCGGCCTGCGCATTGCCGGGGGTGATGCTTCCCGGAGATGTCAAAATTAAAAAAAGCAAGCTCCGGGGCCAGGTGTCGGAAGGAATGCTCTGTTCCGGTGCCGAGCTTCGTCTGGATACCGATGCCGCGGGCATCATGGATCTTCCCGGAGAATATGTTCCGGGTACGCCGTTGAGCCAGGCACTGAATTTTTCCGACACCGTGTTTGAAATCGATTTGACGCCCAACCGTCCCGATTGCCTGAGCGTGATGGGGGTGGCCAGAGAAGCGGGTGCCTTTGCCCGGCCGGCCCAGACGCTTGTCAAACCGGATGTGACCCTGCCGCAGCAGCGTCTGGACGATACATCCATCCATGATCATGCCCGGGTGGACATCAAGGATCCGGATCTGTGTTCCCGATATTGCGCCGGTCTTTTGTTTGATGTGACGGTGGGACCCTCTCCTTTCTGGCTGCGGCGCCGGCTGGAATCCGTGGGACTGACGCCCATCAATAATGTGGTGGATGTGACCAATTTCGTGATGCTGGAAACCGGTCAGCCTCTGCACGCCTTTGACTATGACAATCTGGCCGGCGGACGTATCGTGGTTCAAAAAGCCGGAGATGAAAAAGAATTTACCACTCTGGACAGTAAAGTACATCCTCTGGATCCGGAGATGCTCATGATCTGTGACGGCCGGCGACCGGTTGCTCTGGCCGGAGTCATGGGCGGCGAGAACTCGGAAATCGCTTCAACCACCACCCGGGTTTTGATCGAAAGTGCTTGTTTCAACCCGGTATCCATCCGTCGCACCGCCAAACGGACCGGAATTGCCACGGATGCGTCCCACCGGTTTGAAAGAGGGGTGGATCCAGACGGCACCGTGTATGCCCTTCAGCGGGCCATGGCGCTGATCGCTGATTTAGGGGATGCCACCGCTGCAAAAGGCATCATTGATGCCTGTCCGGAACCGGTGGTGCCGGTCTGTATTGAACTGGACCCCGATGCCATGAACATTCGTCTGGGAACCCGTCTGTCAGTTCAGGAGATTTCCCGGATTCTGGAATCAGTGGCGTTCAAGGTGCAGCCGTCCGGGAACGGTTGTCTGATGGTCTCTGTTCCCACCTTTCGTGTGGATGTCACCCGGCCGGAAGATTTGTCTGAAGAAGTGGCACGGTTATGGGGATACAACCGCATCGACACCACGTACCCACCGGTACCTGCCAGGGGGCGTCCTGTAAACCCGGTGATCCTCACACGCCGGGCTGTCCGTCATGTACTCAACGGCCTTTCTTTTTCTGAAGCCATTAATTACAATTTTATCGCCAAAGATTTCTGTGACCGGCTGCGGCTGCCGGAAAAAGATACGCGACGGAATGTGGTACAGATTCTGAATCCGCTCTCCGATCAAATGTCCGTGCTCAGGACATCTCTTTTACCGGGCCTGCTGGAAAATATGCGGAAAAACACATCTCAGCAGACAGATACCCTGCGGCTGTTTGAAATCGGCAAAACCTTCTTTAATACAGATGTCAATGTATTGCCCGACGAAGTGGAGATGCTGGCCGGACTGATCACCGGTAACCGGGACCAGCAATCCTGGTACGCCAAAAAACAGCCGGTGGATTTTTTTGATCTCAAAGGGGGAATCGAAGATCTTCTGGAAGGGCTGGGGATACCAGAGGTGCATTTCACACGGGTCGATGAAGCCGCCTGCCCTTATTTCGAACCCGGTTACGGCGCAAAAATCCACAAACAGGGGGATATCGGTGTGTTGGGAAAACTGAGTCAACCGGTATTGAAAAGTTTCGGGCTCAAACAGGATGCCTATGTGTTTGAGCTGGATCTGTCGGCGGTGATGGCCCATATGCCGGATCAAATACAGGCCAAGCCATTGCCGCGGTATCCTGCCATATCCCAGGATGTGACGCTGATCGTGGACCGGCAGATTCCTGTGGGGGATGTCATGGATCAGATGAAAACCATTGCGGAAAAAGAGTTTCTGGTGGAGGATATGTATCTGTTTGACCTGTTTGAAGGCAGTCCCCTGGCTGAAGGGAAAAAGTCTTTGTCGTTTCGAATTGTTTATCGTTCTGAAAATAAAACCTTGACGGAAAAACATATCCGCAAGCTTCACTCTGCCATTTCCAGTCGTCTGGTCAAGGCATTTCATGCGGATCTGCCCGAATAATACAAGGACTATTGACAAAAGAAACGGGTATTGTTATACATTGCCGGTGATGCGGGTATAACTCAGGTGGTAGAGTGCAAGCTTCCCAAGCTTGATGTCGCGAGTTCGAGTCTCGTTGCCCGCTCCACATTTTATAAAAAGATGTGGCCGGCAGAAAGGTTCCAGGAATGGAAGTGAAATGGATATGATCTAAGCCGAGTCAGGAAGGGCGAAGATTCAGTTGAATGTTGGACAGGAACGGGCATCTGCCCGTTTTTGTATTTTAAACAAAGGTATTCAGGTGCTTATCAGAAAATGGTTTTGAAGCATGAAAATAGACAGGATGTGAGCCTGATAACCCAGGTGGCCAAAGATTTGTGTCAGGGAGAAGGGTTTGAGCTGGTGCAAGTGGAGATGGTCACCTGGAATCGTCAGACCATTATCCGGATTTATGCGGACAAACCCGGGGGCATCACTCTGGATGAGTGCGCCGGGATCAGCCGGCAACTGGGGGATCTGCTGGATGTCCATCTTCCGGACATGGGCGGTTACCGCCTGGAGGTATCGTCACCCGGCCCCCACCGGCCGTTGAATAAAAAACAGGATTTTCACCGGTTCAAGGGCAGTCGGATTAAAATAGAGACCAAAACATCCATCCAGGGGAGAAAAAGATTTACCGGCATACTTGAACAGATACAAGATGATGCAGTCGTTATCGAGGTGGATGGGGAACGGGTAGAAATCCCGGATCTGCAGATTGATAAGGCAAACCTTGCAGGCCGGTAAAATGGAGAACGCTTAACCATGCTTATCACAGATATTAAAAGAGTGATCGATCAGGTCAGCCGTGAAAAAGGGATTGACCCCGAGGTATTGATAAACACCCTCAAAGAAGCCATTGTTTCTGCAGCCAGAAAAAAACTGGGCCCGCGCGCGGACATCGAGGTGCACTATGATGGCAAAACCGGTGAGGTCGAAGTGTTCCATTTTAAGGAAGTGGTGGAAGAGGTGGAATTTCCGGAAAATGAACTGACTCTGGAACAAGGATATGAGTTTGATCCCGAATGTGAGATCGGGGACAGTTTGGGAATCAGGATAGACACTGAAGAGTTCGGCCGCATTGCGGCCCAGTCCGCCAAACAGGTGATTATCCAGAAAATGCGGGAAGCTGAACGCAATGCCGTGTATGAAAATTTCATTCATAAAAAAGGTAAAATCATCAACGGGATTGTCCAGCGGTTTGACCGGGGCAGCATTATCGTCAATCTCGGGCAGGCGGAAGCGGTGCTGCGGCCCAGAGAGCAGATGCCCAGGGAAAATTACAAGCGGGGTGACCGGATCCGTGCGTATGTGCTGGATGTTTTAGAAGAGTCCAAAGGGGCTCAGATCATTTTGTCCCGGACCCATCCCGAGTTTTTGATGGAACTGTTCAAAACCGAGGTCCCGGAAGTGGCCGAGGGTATTGTGACACTTCAGGGAGCGGCCCGGGTCCCGGGTGTCCGGGCAAAAATCGCCGTGTCATCCACGGATTCCGATGTGGATCCGGTGGGGGCCTGCGTGGGGATGAAAGGAAACCGGGTTCAGAATATTGTTCAGGAGCTTCGGGGAGAAAAAATCGATATTGTTCAATGGAGTCCGGATGTGGCCCGGTTTGTCTGCAATGCCCTGTCTCCTGCTGAAATCTCCCGGGTGATTATTGATGAGGACAACCGGTCCATGGAGGTCATTGTCAATGATGAATATCTGTCTATTGCCATCGGCAAAGGCGGACAGAATGTGTCCCTGGCATGTGAAATCACCGGGTGGCATCTGGAAGTGACATCTGAAGAAGAATACAGCCGGGAAGTCAAACTCGGGTACGACAGCCTCATGAAACTGGATAATGTGGGCCTGCCCATGGCGGAAATTTTATTCAAGTCCGGATACGCCTCTTTGATGGATATCGTGGAAACGTCACCGGAAGAACTGGGTTCTGTGATGGGTATTTCCGCGGAGGAGGCCGCCGCGACCATTGCGCAGGCGAAAAACCGGTTGATGGAAGAACAGGCGGCGGCAGAAATGTCCGCACACCCTTCTGAAACAAAAGATCCGGCCCATGAAGAAGAACAGGTTCAGGCAGAGGCTCCGGCCGACGCAGAGGATCCGGCAGCAGAAACCGGCTCTGATGTTGTGGACGACAACGAGGCTAAACCGTAAATCGCATACACAAACCAGCAAAACCGCAGGCTAGGGCAAAGAACATTAAAAGAGGATTACTTGGGGGCAAGGTATGGCGAAACTCAGAGTATACGAATTGGCAAAAGATCTGAACATGACAAACAAGGCACTGCTCAATAAGCTCAGAGAGCTTGATATTGATGCAAAGAGCCATATGAGTTCTTTGGAGGACAGTGCAATCAAACAGATCAAGGCCAGTTTGTTCGGCAAATCCAGACAAAAGGAAGACCTCAAGGTCCGTCCCTCGGTAATACGTCGACGTAAAAAGAAAGTTGTTCGGGATTCGGATGCAGCATCCCGGGAAAGACCGGATGAGAGCACAGCGCCGGATATGGATGTGC
>CALGAJ010000071.1 GCA_937951975.1 uncultured Desulfotignum sp. | reverse complement strand
ACATAATAGCCGGAATTGGCCAGATCAATGGCGGACTGCATACCTGCAATCCCGCCACCCAGAACCATGACAGATCCGACAAGGTCACTGCTCGGTGTCACCTTTTGCGTCATCACAAACCTCCTACCTTAAGATTGCGCCTCAGTCGTGCATGAATCTTTCCCCGCTTTTAAGTAAAAAAAAGGCTTTTCTTTGTCAACAATTATTTATTTTGCCACGTCAAGATGCCGGCTGCAATACCCCACCAGAATCAGGACCGGCAGCCCCATCAGAAAGGTAATAAAAAAGAACGCCGGATATCCCATCGCATCCACCATGGTGCCGGAATATCCGCCGAACAGTTTGGGGATCAGCGTCATCAAAGAACTGAACACCGCGTACTGAACCGCTGTGAAACGGATGCTGGTCAGACTGGACAGAAAAGCGACAAACGCGGCGGATGCCAGCCCGGCCGCCAGATTGTCCGCCGCAATCACCACGTACAAAAGAAACAGGTTCTGCCCGTAAAAAGCCAGCACCATGAACAGCAGGTTGGTGGCCGACGCCAGCAGGGCGCCCAGAAACAGAATCCGGATCACCCCGTATCGAATGGACAGCAACCCTCCGGCAAATCCCCCGGCAATGGTCATGAAAAGACCAAAGGTTTTCACCACGCTGGCGATCTGCGATTTTGAAAATCCCAGATCCTGGTAGAATACATTGGAGATCACCCCCAGTACGATATCGGAAATTCGATACAACCCGATCAAGGCCAGTATGAGCCAGGCCAGCAGCAGCCGGTACCGGCTGAAAAAATCCAGGACCGGTGCCACATAACTGTCGATCACCATTTTCCGATTGACCAGCCTGAAAAACAGGCCCGCCCGGCCCACCAGAACCGCCGCCAGAACACCTGCGCCCAGGCGGACACATTCCACCATGAACCCGGCCAGGGTCGCATTTTTCATCCATTGTCCCGCCTGTATTCTGATGTCCTCAAGAAATATACCGGATGCATAAAACATCAATCCGAATGCCGCCGCTGCCAGGCTGAACAGAGCCAGACCGGCCAGATAGGTTTTGGCCCCGTATGCATCCGCCGGATTGTAATCCGATGCCGGTTCATCAATGACCAGAGCCGTGATCATGCCCACGGCCATCATTGCTGCCATGATCAGGTAGGTGGCCTGCCAGGCCTCAAACCGGTATCCGCCTTTGGTGGATCCGAACCATTCCGCCAGAACCAGGGCCCCGGCGCCGGCCGCAAGCATGCCGATGCGGTATCCACCGATATATGCCGAAGCCATCATGGCCTGGAGATCCACAGACGCGGATTCAATGCGATAGGCATCGATGACGATATCCTGAGTCGCCGAAGAAAACCCCAGCATCACGGCAGCCAGGGCCATGAAAACCAGGGGATGGTGCCCGGCGGCCGGATCGGTACATGACATCCATATTATTGCCGCGGCAATTCCCGTCTGGGCCGCCAGAATCCAGCTTCGTCTGCGGCCCAGTTTCCGGGTGAGCCAGGGAATAGGCATCTGGTCCACCAGCGGCGCCCACACAAACTTGAATGAATACCCCAGCGCGGCCCAGGAAAAAAAAGTGACCGCCGACCGCTCGACCCCGGCTTCCCTGAGCCACAAGGACAGCGATGAAAAAATCAATAAAAGGGGCATACCCGCGGAAAACCCGAAAAAAAGCATGGTAATCACCCGGGGATGACAAAACGCCTTGACAGCGGTTTGCCATCTTTTCTGGGCAGGCATGTTTTCCCGAACTGACCCGGTTGAATCAAAGGACGATTTCAAGGTCGCTGGCCACCCCGTAACACCGGGTTTTGCTGTTTCTGGACAAAAAGAATCGATTGCTATCCCCGACAATGGTATCCATTTCCCGGTCCGTTCGATCCTGGTTCAGATGAGTGAGTCCCAGCTGACCGACGCCGGCTTTCAATGCCAGGTCCAGCACATGGGGAATGGAGGAATGTCCCCAGCCTCTGCGGCGTTGGTACTCCTTTTGGGTATATTCCGCATCATGAATCAGCATATCCGCATTCAAAGAAAACTGTTGGTATGCCTCCACGCCCCGGCTCTGGGGATGATCGAATCCCAGCTCATTGTCCGTTAAAAACACGAAAGTACTGCCGTTTTCCTTGAACCGGTACCCAAGGCTTCCCGCCGAATGACTGGTGAGAATGGAATCGATTTCCAGCGACCCGATGTTGAAACTATTGTTGAGCCCTGAATCAAACTGAATGTCCGCATCCAGATCCCCAAGGCGGACCGGAAAAAAGGGGGGAGACATCATTTGCTCGAAAACATCTTTCAAGGTGGCCCGGCCAAAATCCCGGTTCTGAATAATCAATTGATTTTGCCTGTGAAGCAACGGTTTAAAAAACGGAAACCCCAGAAGATGATCCCAGTGGCAGTGGGTCATCAGCATGTAATACCGGGTGATATTTTTTTCCAGAAGAAATTTGCCCAGTCGCCGAATTCCGGTTCCGGCATCAATAATAACCGTCTCTCCGGATCCGGCTGTGATGTGGAGACAGGTGGTGTCCCCACCATACACGACATATTGCCTGCCTGATACCGCAATCGATCCCCGGGAACCCCAGCACCTAACAATCATGGCTCTCCTGCGTCATTTTATCCGCCACCTCATTCCTGACACTATTGGTTCATACCATCTTATGAATCCATCAATAAATCAATCTTTTTTTTCCCGGCACCCGTTGACAACCCCCTTGTTTTTGCCTAATGAAAGAAGGCAGACAGACCGGTTAAACTATAAAATCCAAGAAAAGGGAGCATGTTCACATGGCACAATTAATCGCTGACCGCAGAGATGTTGATTTTGTACTCCACGAGCAGATCGGACAGGTGGATCATGAGATATTTGCAGAATTCAATAAAAAAACCGTTGATTTGATTGTTTCAGAAGCCAGAAACCTGGCCATAAAAGAGATCCTGCCCACCTTCAAGGAAGGAGACGAACAGGGCTGCACCCTGGAAAACGGCAAGGTCACGGTACCTGAATCCTTTAAACGGGCCTGGCGGCTTTTCTGTGAGGGCGAGTGGCTGGCCATGTGTGATGATCCTGATGTGGGCGGCCAGGGCATGCCGAAAACCGTGGGCACGGCGGCCCTGGAATACATGGTGGGGGCCAATTCCGCCTTCATGCTCTATTTCGGCATGACCCACGGAGCCGCCAAACTGGTGGAAGCGTTCGGGGACGAGACCCAGAAACGGCTGTACATGAAAAAAATGTTTGCAGGCGATTGGGGCGGGACCATGCTGCTCACCGAGCCCGAAGCCGGCTCCGACGTGGGCGCCCTGACCACCACTGCGGAAAAAAATCCGGACGGCACCTATTCCATCAAAGGGGCCAAGATTTTCATCTCCGCCGGAGAGCATGATCTGTGCGACAACATCATTCATCCGGTTCTGGCAAGGATCCCGGGGGCCCCGGCCGGCACCAAAGGCATCTCTTTGTTTCTGGTTCCCAAATATCGGGTGAATGATGACGGTTCTCTGGGAGAGTTCAACAACGTGGTCTGCACCGGCCTGGAAAAGAAAATGGGGATCCACGGCAATGCCACGGCATCCTTGTCCCTGGGAGACAAAGGCCCGTGCATCGGCACACTTCTGGGGGAGGAAAACAAAGGCATGCCGGCCATGTTCAAGATGATGAACGAAGCCCGGGCCTTTGTGGGGATTCAGGGATTTGCCGTGGCGTCCGCGTCCTACATGTATGCCCTGGATTACGCCAGAACAAGGATTCAGGGACGGCATCTGACGGCCGGCAAAGACCCGGCAGCCCAAAACGTGCCCATTATCCAGCATCCGGATGTGAAGCGGCAGCTGCTCAACATGAAAGCGTATACCGAAGGGATGCGGTCCCTGCACTATTATTATGCCTGGTGCAATGACGTGGTTCACACCACCGAAGACAAACAGCTCAAAGCCGACACCGCCGCCATGGTGGAGGTGCTCACCCCCATTGTCAAGGGCTATGTCACGGACAAGGCCCTTGAGGTCTGCTCCCACGGGGTTCAGATCTACGGCGGATACGGATATATCAGTGAATATCCCGTGGAACAGCTCATGCGGGACTCCCGGATCTTCATGATCTATGAGGGCACCAACGGGATCCAGGCCATGGATCTTTTGGGCAGAAAACTGGCCATGAACGGCGGAAAAGCGTTTCAGTATTTTCTTGACCGCATGAAACAGACCGTTGAACAATTCAAAGACACGGAAGGGGTTCAGGATCTGAGCACGAAAGTGTCCCATGCCGTGTCCCGGCTGGAGGCACTGGCCAAGGAAATCGGAGCCCGGTCCCGGTCGGAAAAGGTATTGAATGCTTATGCCTTTGCCCACCCGTTTCTGGAAGTGACCGGCGATGTCACCTTTGCCTGGATGCTCTTATGGCGGGCCGGGGTTGCGGCCCCCAAACTGGCCGAAAAAGCCGGTACCCTGGACAGGAAAGCGCTGGAAGAAAAAGCCCGGAAAAACAAGGACGCGGCGTTTTATGCCGGTCAGCTGGAAACGGCCCGGTTTTTCATTCACACCCTGTTGCCGGCCACCTATGGTAAAATGGATGCGATTCTGGATGGGGATTCCTGTGTGGAACATATCCAGGAATTGTCATTCGGATCCAAATAACAGGAGGGAATCATGTTTGAATATGTCAAGAAAAGTCTGCTCACCGGCGTGGGCATGGCCCTGCGTTCCAAATCAGAGATCAAGGAACTGGCCGAAGAACTGGCCAAATCCACCCAGATGAGCCAGGCGGAAGCCAAAGATTTTCTGGAAGAATGCCAGCATCGATACGAGGATGCCAGAGTGAAACTGGACCGGCGCATGGAAGAAACCGTGGAAAAAATACTCAAACGGCTGGATCTTCCTACCCGGGCCGACATCCGCCATCTGAACACCCGGATTGACGATCTGGTCAAAAAAATAGAATCCAGAGACTGATACCGCCTTTTCATGCTCAGCATCAAAAGAATAGGTACGCTGGGAAAGCGGTACCGGAATCTGATGCGGTACCAGCAGATCATCGGCATCATCCTCAAGTATGGGTTTGACAATATCCTGGGTGCGCTGGATATTGACCGTTATATTGAATCCGGCCTGAAACTGATTCCGTTTTACCACCCCCATGAACGGGTGGAAAAACTGTCCCGGAATCAGCGGATCCGCATGGCCCTGGAAGAACTGGGTCCGACATTTGTCAAAATGGGGCAGGTATTGTCCTCCCGGCCGGATTTGATTCCCATGGACCTGGTCAATGAACTGTCTAAACTTCAGGATGAGATTCCCGCCTTTGGATTTGATCAGGTCCAAGAGACCATTGCCGCAGAATTCGGCAAACCATGGCATGCCGTGTTTCATTCCATGGATGAAGTCCCGTTTGCCTGTGCGTCCATCGGACAGGTGCACCGGGCATCGGTCACGGGTGAAGACCAGCTGGCGGTTAAAATCCAGCGCCCGGGCATCAGAAAAATCATTGAAGCAGACCTGGAAATCATCCATCACCTGGCCGGTATCATGGAAAGAAACATTGAAGAGGTGGCATTTTACCGGCCCGTAAAAATTGTGGAAGAATTTGCCAAAACCATGGAAAAAGAGCTGGACTATACCATTGAAGCCGCCAGTATGGAACAGATGGCCCGCCAGTTTCACCATGACAAAACCATCCACATACCCAGAGTCTTTCCATCGGAATCTTCTGAACGGGTGTTGACCATGGAGTTCATCAACGGCATCAAGGCCAGTGATATCGATGCCATTGACCGGGCCGGTCTGGACCGGAAACGTATTACCCGGCGGGGCGCGGATTTCATCATGAAACAGGTGTTCACGCATGGATTCTTCCATGCCGACCCCCACCCGGGGAATATCTTTATCATGGAAAACAACCGGATCTGTCCCGTGGATTTCGGCATGACCGGTTTTCTGGACACAGGCACCCGGGAGATGTTTGTGGACATCATTCATGCGGTTGCCACCGGCAATGCCAGACGGGCGGCCCGGCTCTTATGCAGCCTGTGCGACTATGAAACGCAACCGGATATGATCCGGCTGGAAAAAGATGTGTCATTGTTCATATCGGTCCACCTGACCAAATCCCTGAAAGATATCCGGACCAGTCGAATGGTCAACCAGTTCATAGGGCTTTGTACGATCCACGGCCTGAGAATTCCGCCGGATCTGTTTTTGATGATGAAAGCATTTATTTCCGTTGAAAATGTGGCCAGGAAACTGGACCCGGATTTCAATATGCTGGGGCATGCCGTGCCTTATGTCACCACGGCCCGGTTTTTAAAATTTTCACCGTCAAAAATGGCTGAAGAGGTGATGGAAATCGCCAGGGAATCTTATAAACTGATTCAGCAGCTGCCCACAGACACCCTGGAAATACTGCGTCTTGTCCGCCAGGGAAAAATCAAGCTTCTCATTGACATTCAAGGGCTGGACAGGCTGATCGTCCATCAGGACCAGACCAGCAACCGCATCTCTTTTTCCATCATTATTGCGGCGTTGATTTTAGGATCCGCCATTGTCATCAATTCCGATGTCCCGCCGATGCTGTTCGGGGTCTCGGTCATCGGCATCGCCGGATTTCTGGCCGCCGGGATCATGGGTGTCTGGCTTCTGGTGGCCATTATCAAAAAAGGACGGTTATAATATCCCAGGGCGTATGTGTCATGAATTTTATGATGATGTCCCATCCGGCTCTTTAACCTGTGAAGGAAATTCTGCCATGAAAATCACCGACCCTGAAATCATTGAAACCGGCGAAAAAAAAATCATTGCTGAAGTACAAAAACATCTGAATTTAGAGACGGTCAAAAAAATTCTCATGAATCGCCTGGCCGACACCTCAATTGTATCCAAAGGGGGGCAGATCGTGGTGCATGACAACCGGATTGCCTTTCAGCTGGATTTTGATATCCAATTAAGCGGCAGCCTTCTGTTTGACCGGCAGGGCAATGTGATCTCCGATCCCGCAACAGCGGATGAAACCATGACTGCACAAAAAAACACACCCACTCTGGATGAGGCTGAAAAAGATCTGGATGGGGATGATATTTCAGATGACGATATTGATGATATCTTAAAAGACAGCCGTGAATTCTGGGAACAGAAAAAACGCTCCTGAAAAAGACAAGCCCGCCTGCCGGTGAAAAGGTTCCGGCAGGCGGGCTTTGTTTATCCATCAAGTGTTATGCATACCAGCGGCATGCCGTAAACTTGAAACGGTATATTTGATTAATACCGGTAATGATCGGGTTTAAAAGGCCCGTTAACGGGAATACCTAAATAATCCGCCTGTTCCTGGGTCAGTTCGGTCAATTTCACGGACAGGTTCTTCAGATGCAGCCGGGCCACTTCTTCATCCAGTTCCTTGGGCAGGGTATACACTTTTTTCTCCAGTTTTTCCGAGGCCAGTTTGATCTGGGCCAGGGTCTGGTTGGAGAAACTGTTGCTCATGACAAAACTGGGGTGTCCGGTGGCGCATCCCAGGTTCACGAGACGCCCTTCAGCCAGAACGATCACGGAACGCCCGGATTCCAGGACCCATTTATCCACCTGGGGTTTGATTTTGATGCGCTTGGCCTTGGGATTGTCCGTCAGATACGCCATTTCAATTTCATTGTCAAAATGACCGATATTGCAGATAATGGCCTCATCTTTCATCTGTGCGATATGTTCACCCCGGATGACATGGTAGTTTCCGGTGGCCGTGACAAACACATCCCCCCGGGTGGCGGCTTCTTCCATGGTCACCACTTCAAATCCTTCCATGGCGGCCTGCAACGCGCAGATGGGATCGATTTCCGTGACCAGAACAATGGCACCGTATCCTTTCATGGAATCGGCACAGCCCTTGCCCACGTCTCCATAACCGGCGATCACCACGGTTTTACCGGCCAGCATCACATCTGTGGCCCGTTTGATCCCGTCAGCCAGTGATTCCCGGCACCCGTACAGGTTGTCGAACTTGGATTTGGTCACTGAATCATTGACATTGATGGCCGGAAACAGCAGTTCATTTTTGGCGGCCAGCTGGTACAGGCGATGGACGCCGGTGGTGGTTTCCTCGGACACCCCGCGGATCTTGTCAGCGATCCGGGACCATTTTTCCGGATCCTGGGCATGGGACACCCTCAACCGGTCCATGAGACAGCGTTCATCATGGCTGTGGGTGGATTGTTCCAGGATTGACGGATCTTTCTCCACCTTCACGCCCTGATGGACAAACAAGGTGGCGTCGCCGCCGTCATCCACGATCAGGTCCGGGCCGGAACCGTCCGGCCAGATCAGGGCCTGTTCCGTGCACCACCAGAACTCCTCCAGGGTTTCGCCCTTCCAGGCAAACACGGCAGCCGATCCTTTTTTGGCAATGGCGGCCGCTGCATGGTCCTGGGTGGAAAAAATATTGCAGGATGCCCACCGGATGTCGGCGCCCAGTTCGTACAGGGTATCGATGAGCATGGCCGTCTGAATGGTCATATGAAGGCTGCCCATGATTTTCAGGCCCTTGAACGGTTTCTGGGGGCCGTATTTTTCCCGGATGGCCATCAGGCCGGGCATTTCTTTTTCAGACATCTGCATATCCAGAAGACCTTCTTCGGCCAGATTGATATCTTTGACCTTGTATTTCAAAGACAGATCAAGGTCAATATATGATGGGGATTTGGCTTGCTGTAACATATGTTGTAAAACTCCTCTTTTTTTTGTGTTTGTATTGCGATGGTTCGGCGAAACTTTGCCGTGTTCTGGAAAGAACAGGTGCCGGGATCCGGTCTGCACCAGACCCCGAAGCAACCTGTGATCAGATCTTGGATTAAATGCCCGCCAGTTCCCGGATCTGGTCGGCTTTGTCGGTTCTTTCCCAGTAAAAATCGGGATCATGTCTTCCGAAATGTCCATAGGCTGCCGTTTTCCGGTAAATCGGACGTAACAGATCCAGGGTTTCAATAATGGCGGACGGTCTCAAATCAAACACCTCTTTGACAATGTCCACGGCCTTTGATTCAGGGATTTTGCCGGTGCCCATGAAATCCACCATCAATGAGACCGGTTGCGCCACACCGATGGCATAGGCCACCTGGATTTCACACTTGTCGGCAATACCGGATGCCACCAGGTTTTTGGCCACATACCGTCCCATATAAGAGGCACTTCTGTCCACCTTGGAAGGATCTTTTCCTGAAAAGCATCCCCCGCCGTGGCTTCCCTGCCCCCCGTAGGTATCCACGATGATTTTCCGTCCGGTCAGCCCGCAGTCTCCCATGGGGCCGCCGATGACAAACCGGCCCGTGGGATTGACAAAAAACCGGGTGTCGCCGTCCATCATCTCTTTGGGGATGATTTTCCGGATCACCTCCTTGATCACGGCATCTTTCAATTCTTCATAAGTGACATCATTGTTATGCTGGGTGGAAACCACCACCGCATCCACCCGCTGGGGTTTGCCGTTTTTATATTCAATGGTAACTTGAGATTTGCCGTCGGGCCGCAGAAAATCCAGGGCCCCGTTCTTTCTGACCTGGGTCAGCCGCTTGGTCAGCTTATGGGCATATAAAATCGGCATGGGCATGAGTTCTTCGGTCTCGTTGGTGGCAAACCCGAACATGATGCCCTGGTCCCCGGCACCCTGTTCCTTATAAAGACCCGCGCCTTCATCCACACCCTGGGCAATGTCCACGGACTGTTGATCGATACTGGTGACAACGGAGCAGGTTTTCCAGTCAAACCCCATGGTGGAAGAATTGTAACCGATTTCCCGGATGGTACTTCGAACCACTTCAGGAATATCCACATAACAGTCGGTGGTGATTTCACCGGCCACCATGGCCAGACCGGTGGTGACCAGGGTTTCACATGCCACCCGGCAACTCTTGTCTTCGGCGATAATGGCATCCAGGATACCGTCGGATATGGCATCGGCCACTTTATCGGGATGTCCTTCTGTCACGGATTCAGATGTAAACAGATATGATTTGTTTTCTGACATATTTCGCTCCTTGTTTAAAATTTATTGGACTACTGTGTTAATTCACAAATGCGATGATTGTGATCCATTTATACCGAACAAAAACGCATTTGTCAATAGTTGCCCAGAAATATATCAATATATGTTCATATTTTGCTAAGTACATAAAAATCCCTTGAATTCTTGCCTGCAATTTCTTATGCTTTAGTCAACCTTTTAATTTTTTAAAACCATTGAGGAGAAAATATGACAACCCAGCCATACAAAAACCGCATCACCGGCATCGGATCCGCTTTGGTGGATATTCTGATCAATGAAACCGATGATTTTTTAAAACATCTCGGCAAAGAAAAAGGCGGGATGACCCTGGTGGAATCGGATGATATCGAAACCATTCTGGCCAAAACCGACAAAGCCCCGGCCATTGTTCCGGGCGGTGCTGCCTGCAACACCATCATCGGTGTGGGCCGCCTGGGCGGCACCGTCCGTTTTATCGGGCGGCGGGGAAACGACAACTTCGGCACCCTGTTTGAAGATGCATTGAGATCCGCCCGGGTAGAGCCTGAACTGACCCTGTCCCCGTCTCCCACCGGCAGTGTGATTTCCGTGATCACGCCGGATGCCCAGCGGTCCATGTTCACCTATTTAGGCGCTTCCACGGAGCTGGAACCCGACCGGATCACCCCCTCCCTGTTCACGGATACGGCCATCACCATGATCGAAGGATATCTGCTTTTCAATCCTGAGCTGATGATGGCGGCGGTCCATGCGGCCAAAAAAGCCGGCTCCATGATCGCCCTGGATCTGGCCAGCTTTGAAGTGGTCCATGCCAGCCGGGAGATCCTGGATGACCTGATCAGGGACCACGTGGACATTTTGATCGCCAATGAAGATGAAGCAGAGGCATTTACCGGATATACCGACGAGAAAAATGCGCTCCAGGCGTTATCGGCCCATGTCACCTACGGCGTGCTGAAACTGGGGAAACGGGGCAGCGTGGTTTCATTTAACAACCGCACGACCCGGATCGATGCCATGACCGGAAAAGAGGTCAAAGACACCACCGGTGCCGGTGATCTGTGGGCGGCCGGGTTTCTTTTCGGCATTGCCAATGGATTTTCCATTGAAAAAAGCGGTGAACTGGCGTCTGCCTGCGGATATGAAGTGTGCCAGGTAATCGGGGCCCAGATCCCTGAAGACGGATGGGAAAGAATCCGGGCGTTGATCGGATAATTGACAGCCGTTAACCAATTTCATGCCATTAAAAACCACGAAGCGCACGAAGAAGTCATTTCTTCGTGCGCTTCGTGGTCTTCGTGGTTTGAATTAAGCAATCAGGACTTTTCAAACACCTGCCTGAACACGTCACGATAAATTTTCACAAAGGAAAAATCGATCCCTTCCTTGATGTGGTCCGGCAGTTTTTCAAATTCACTGCGTACCCCCTCGGGTAAAATGATTTCAGTGATGCCGGATCGCCGGGCCGCAATGATTTTCTCCTTGATCCCGCCCACGGGCAGCACCTTACCGGTCAGGGTGATCTCACCGGTCATGGCCAGGGGCCGGGGAATCTCCTGACCTCTGGCTAAAGAAACCAGGGCCGTGGTGATGGTAATCCCGGCACTGGGGCCGTCCTTGGGCGTGGCACCCTCCGGCACATGCAGGTGGATGAACGCCTCATCAAAATATGCCGGGTCGATTTTGAACAATTTGGGATTGGCCCGCACATAAGACAGGGCAATGGAGGCGGACTCCTGCATCACATCCCCCAGTTTTCCGGTCAGTTTGATGCCGGATCCCTTGTCATGGACCTTGACCGCCTCAATGGGCAGAGTGACCCCGCCCAGGGCGGTCCAGGCCAGGCCCGTGGCAATGCCCACCCCCTGCATCTGTTTTTCCTTTCTGAACACCGGGGGTCCCAAATATTCTTCCAGGGATTTGATGGTCACCCGGATCCGTTTTTTCTTTTCTTTGAGAATGGTGACAATGCTCTTGCGGATGATCTTGTTGAGCTGTTTTTCCAGGCCTCTGACCCCGGCCTCTCTGGCATACCCTTCGATGAGATGCCGGATGGTGGGATCGGTGATGGTGATGGTGGAAGCCGCTACCTTGTTGCGTTTGAGCAGTTTGGGCCACAGGTGTTTTCGGGCGATCTCGATTTTTTCTTCGGTAATGTACCCGGACAAATTGATGCGGTCCATGCGGTCCAGCAGCGGACCGGGAATGGTATCCAGGGTGTTGGCCGTACAGATGAACAGCACCTTGGACAGATCGATACGCAGATCCAGGTAATGATCTAAAAATTCGGCATTCTGTTCCGGATCCAGCACTTCCAGAAGCGCGGATGCCGGATCTCCCTGGTAAGAGGCCCCGATCTTGTCCACCTCGTCGAGCATGATCACGGGATTGGCCACTTTGGTGTCTTTCAGGGCCTGGACCATTTTGCCGGGCATGGCCCCCACATAGGTTCTGCGGTGCCCCTTGATCTCGGCCTCATCCCGCATGCCGCCCAGGCTGAACCGGAAAAATTTTCTGCCCAGCGCCTCGGCAATGGATTTTCCAATGGAGGTTTTACCTACGCCGGGCGGGCCCACAAACAGGATAATGGACCCGGACACATCTTTTTTGTACACCCCTGCGGCAAAGAATTCAATGATCCGCTCCTTGACATCGGACAGCCCGGCATGATCCCGGTCCAGCACCTTTTCCGCCCGGTTGATGTCAATGTTGTCTTCAGAATACACGCCCCAGGGAAACGAGGTGATCCAGTCCAGATAGTTCCGGGTCACCCCGTATTCCGATGACCCGGTTTCCAGGACCGACAGTTTTTCTATCTCCTCATCAAACCGCTTGACAACATGTTCCGGCGGATCCAGTTCTGCAAACCGTTCTTTGAACCGGTCCACATCCGATGTTTTGTCATCCTTTTGAATCCCCAGTTCTTTTTGAATGGCTTTCAGCTGTTCCTTGAGAAAAAACTTCCGCTTGTTTTCATCCACCTGGGTGTTGATGTCCTTGCGGATCTGAGTCTGAAGCTTGGCGATCTCAATTTCTTTTTGCAGCAGCATGAGCACATGTTTCATACGCTCGATCACGGATTCGGTTTCCAGAATCTCCTGGAGCACATCCCCGGATGCCGTGGTGATGCCGGCGGCAAAATCGGTCAACGGCGACGGCTGGTCCGGGCTGAACCGGCCCAGATACTGTTTGAGTTCTTCCGAATACAAGGGATTGAGCGACAGCAGCTGCTTGATGGAACTGATGATGGAAATGGCATAGGCTTTGAGCTTGTCCTCATCTTCTTCCATGGGTTTGAAATATTCCACCTGGGCCACAAACGGCGGTTTGTCCGACAAAAATTTCTTGATTTTGAACCGCTCCAGGCCCTGGGCGATGAACTGGATGTTGCCGTCCACCTCCACCATGTTCAGGATCCGGACCAC
>CALGAJ010000070.1 GCA_937951975.1 uncultured Desulfotignum sp. | reverse complement strand
CTGGGGCCGCTGGTGCGTCTGTATCCGGGTGATGAATTCGATTTTTGAAATCTGTGCGGGATCGCAGAAAAACAATATCCCCCTGGGCCAGGCACCCTCTTCCCGGGTCTTGGAAATCTCCAGCACATGGTTCAAAATCGCCGGCACCTGGAGTTTGCTGTCATGGGTCAGGTGGCGGTCCCGGTGATCCACGATATGATCGGCAATGGCCTGGAGGGCATAATTTTCAAGGGCATATTCCGATGAATGAATGGGGGCGTTTTTCCCGTTGTAATCATGAATCAGAAGTGTGGCCGCCTGTTCCAGCCACCGCTGTGCCGGATAGATGGAACATAAGTCCGGATGGTGCTCCGTGAACCAGGCCTGGTAAAAAAAATCAGTGCCGCAGCAGCCATATGAGATCAGGCCGGAAAGGGCCAGATCGTTTTCCGGAATCGGGTATCCTTCGGGCTGCCCGTCAATCATGGCGCTGATCCGGGTCTGCCATCGGCTTTCTTCGGCGCTGAACATGGTACGGATCTTGACTCCGTGCCCCCTGAGCAGATCCTGGGGGTCCAGCACCTTTACCGGATCATCCGGGTCTGCAACAAAAATCAGGGCCACCCGGCTGGGGTGTGAAAATTTGGACAACCCTTCGGTCACCCCGTTCATGATATTGGCCACACATAATTTTCGATACAGCGCCTGATCCATTGTCACCCTGATTTCCATTCCGCGAATCCGTTTATGTGTGATACCCATGTTTCCTGAAATTTATCAAGTTTTTTTTCCTTGCCTTTGCCCGGGGATTGTAAAATAATCTCAAGGCTGGTATTGAAGGAACAAAAAAACACCCCGGAGGCGACATGCGCATATTTTCTTTGCTTGTATTGAGTATCTTTCTTGTTTTCAGCCCGGTGACAGGCGATTCCCAATCCCGAACCGGCTATGTCACGGACCGCCTGGTTCTCACCTTCAGACAGGGGCCGGGGCCTTCATATCCGGTGTTGAAAACCCTGGAAAGCGATACCCGGATGACGATTTTGGATGAACAGGGCGGGTATTACAAAGTGCGGCTGTCATCCGGTGACACCGGGTGGGTGGACCGGCAGTTTGTGACATTTGACACGCCTAAATCCCAGGTGATCCAGCAGATGGAAGAACAAAATGCCCAATTGGAAAAACAGTTCACAGAACTGTCCACAACCCATGAACAGCTCAAAAATAAAATGGCGGCCATGTCCGAAAACACGGAAGACCTGTACCAGGTCCTGGAAAAAAACAAACGCCTGGAAAAAGAGAACCAGCAGATGACCGCACGGGTGACAAAACTGGAAAAAGATGCTGAAAATCTGTTTAAAACCAGCATGATCAAATGGTTTCTGGCCGGATTCGGGGTCATTTTGTTCGGATGGATTCTGG
>CALGAJ010000069.1 GCA_937951975.1 uncultured Desulfotignum sp. | reverse complement strand
GTTTGCTTTTCTGCTGCCCATTTTGATGCTTCAAACCGGTGTCTTAAAAGAGAGCGAACCGGCAGCCATGGGTAGTGATGCCGGGCCACATCCAGGATGGCGGTATAGGCGGATATCAGAATCAGTCCGGCTGTTTCCGTCCTCGCGGAAACCCAGGTTGCCACGCCGGTTCCCAAAGATTCTCCCAGAAGAAAAACAGGAAGATTGCTGTTGTCCTGATTTTTAATTTCATTGACCAGTGTTCGGGCATTTTCAAGGATCGGCGTTTCACCGGGCCGGGTACCATCCCCTCCATACCCTGGATATTCAACCAAGATAATATGGGCATTGATTCCGGCCGGTAGATCAAAAAAATAGGTTCGGTCACAGGCATTGCCGGCATTGCCGTGAAAAACAATGATCCACTGCTCTGCATTTTCAGACGGTTTTAAATAATAACGGCCCCCTCCTGTCTCTACCGCCCTGGCTCCGTAACGGTCCATCCTGGGGCAGTTCCCAAAAACCTGGCCCATGGGAAAAAACAACAATTTTTCTTGAAAAAAATAGAGTGCCGCGCCCACCAACCCGTAACAGGCAAGCCCCATAGCGACTATCCGGACAATCAGTTTCATGAACATTCCGTGTTCATCTGCATCCTGTTGACAGAATAAATTTTCTGACCCATTGTCAGCCTGATCATTCTACCACAAGAGTTGAACCATCTACCACCCCAATTCAATTCTTCGCCGGATGGTTCTGATAAACATCAATGTCTCAACGTTTTACCTAATGCCATAAATCTTTTCTAAGGGTTTAGCCCTGTCAATGGTATACCTTTGTGACGGAGCTGTTTTTATCACAGATACTTTTCCAGACCGGCAAAACCCCTGTCCTCTAACCTATCAATCTGCCGCCTGATCCGTCCCATATTTTTTGATGCATCCATTTGGGTTTGGAATACGGCAGTGGATTCAACGCCCCGGGCTCAGCACCGATCTTCTTCCTCAGCTTGTCAGCTTTGTTAAACAATCGATCCTGCCAGGTTTCGTTCTGGGTTTGGTAAGCCACGTTTGCGCATATGCGGCAGGCAAAATATTTTCCACAAGAGTATATCACGGCACAACGCCGGCCACAGTATGGACAAACAAACCAGATCCGCTTGCCGCCGAAATTACATGGAGTCCATGCGAACCGTATGGGCTATAAGTCGATTTTGAGTTGATGCTTTGTCAACAACAAGGGCGGTCATATTTTTTCTGGGTTACCGCCAAATAATCGGAAAAAGATGATACGTTTCACTAAACCTGTGTTTCACCTTCTCCAAATAACCTTCTCCCCCTGATCCGTCACAACATCAAGAAAACTGTCCGCTGTCTCAATATTCTTTTTCAAACACCCAAGCCCCACCCGGTCAAGCAGTTCATGCACAGTCTCCTCCTGCTGCTGAGGAGATTTTTTTTCAATACGTTCAATACGTTTCTTGTAATTCATGTGTTTCTCTCCTTTTTTGCAGCGGCCGCCATTATCTTTTTGGCCTGGGCCACCGTGATGTTCTCATACCGGGCCTTAGTCTCAGGGCCACATGCGAAGATGGTCCGTTGCAGCTCATCGAAGGATACAAACCCCAGTACCTTACGGGCCTGGAACAATGCATATCGTTCATCATAATTGTCATTGCTGTCATATCGGGCAACTTCAATGTGAACCTCACCGCTTCCCTTGTTTGATTTCTTTTCAAGCTGCTTGATTCTGCAACTATAGTTCATTTTGACACACCCCCTTCAATTCATTTTGAAACGCTCTTCGAGGGCCTGAAGCCGCTCCTCAATTCCCTCGATCTCGATAGCCTTCATGGTCTGGTTCAATATTTCCCGGGCCGCTGACACACGTGCGGACGGAGGAGCTTCCTCGTCCCGACATATTGTCGCCAAGGCAGTGGCCGCGTGACGGCAGGACTGCTGCAAAGAGAGGATGGTCCGGTTGACCAGAATCCGTTTCGCTTTTTTCAGTTCATGGTCGAAGATGGGATCACGCATGTATCGATACACAGTATCCCTTGCGAGGTTACAGGCTTTGGCAGCATCTGAAACCGTTTCATGTGCTATCAGTGCCTTTATGGCCTTCAATTGATTTGCAGATAAGACCTCGGATGTCCGATTTTTTGTCATGATTTATGCCTCCTGGTCTGTGATGGTATCAAGATTCCCATTAGCGTATTCTTTATATATCCGGCCGAGTTCCTGTTCGGGCAATTCATTGATGGACACCTTTCCGGTATTGGTCTTTACAAACAGGTGCGGGTGCGGTCCAGCCATCAGCTCCCTGTAGGTTTTTTCCGCCTGTTCAGTGCTAATCTCTGCCATACTGTTAATCAAAAAAGATTGTCTCACAGGCAGTGCTTCCAGCCTCTGTATCCTTGATTTAATCGTCATGATCCTGCTCCTTTTCAGGTGCTACAAATTGAATGATCCAGTCATAATCCACATCGAAGGATTTACCGTGTTCAGCTTCATACACTGCAATTTTCTGTTCCTTTGTTTCTCCGGGATTGACAAAGATCATAGCTGGCGGGTCTTTGGGTTCTGAGGGGATGGATTTCTCCAACCTCTCGATCCGTTTGTTCAAGTTTTTCATGGCAATTTCCTTTTAGCTTTGAGGGTCAGATCATCTCGTTCATCTGGGGTAACAACAGGGTCTGAGCTTTGCGCTGGTCCAGTACCGTCTTTTCCAGCAGTTCCGATGTCCGCATCATTGCCGCCTCGATCGCTTCCACCCGTCGCCGGACCTCTGCCATACCCTCTACGGTCTGTGTGTCCGTCATGAGACACCCCCTTTTTCCTTTGTCCAAGGCAACACACTCCTGAAAAGATCTTCAAGCGGCCCATAGTCAATACCGGGATACTTTTTCTTCAACCATGTGGCCAGAAAAAATGGATGCCCTCCATGTTCAAGGACTGGTATTCGGTCTTTCCCTGCATGCTTCAATGTGCGGTTCACATTGTAAATCGCAGGTAGATAAAGTTCATCGGCTCGGACGTCATACATGAACCATCCCAAGTATTCAGGAAAATCAGCTCCGCGTTCCTTGAATGTGTGCGCAAAAGAATACGATTCAAGTCCATCGTGATTCATTTCCGGAATAGATCGCCACTTTTTTCTGTCGATAATCATTTCTGCTGCTCCTTTCCTGTTGCGTTTTTGATGATCTCTTCTGCCCGTTTAAACGCCCTTGGTGCCCGACTGCACTCTGAACACAAGTTGTAAAAAATCATGCGTTTTTGTCCCTCTGCTGCCCCATATTCTTGGGAATCGTCGGGGACGAAAGACACGAGTGTCCCTTTTCCTGACAACTTCCCGCAAAGGACACATGGGGCGTTTTGCGCCATGCCAATGGCCTTTTGGATACTCTCTGGATCAGCCGGCTTCATGATTCTCCCTCCAGTTTTCAGAATTGAATTTCAGCCCAAAGTTTTCAGCAAAGACTTTGGCTGCCTGGACAGTACCGACAGCTGCCTGCCACTGCGAATGGACACGGTTCTTTAGTGCTGGTGCCTGAAGTTCTGATTGAAGTTTCCCTGTTAACTTAGACCAGGAATTTTTGTTTTGGAGAAGCATCAAACCCGAGTCTGATGGTGGTAGCTGAAGGTTCCCTTTGTCTAATATATATTCTTTAATTAAACAAAGGGAGCTTTTAGCCTGGACCATCTGCAGCAGGCTTTTTTTGCTGCAATGCCCGATTCCCAAGGCATACGCAATTTCAAGAGACACAAATCCATGGATTTCATAAAAAGCCTTTAGCATGCCGTATGCTTTAGAGAATGTATGCTCTGTTTTTTGGGTTCCTCTCCTGCGGTCTGTCTCAGTTTGCAGCGGCCCTAATTCAGACAGCCATCGGTTCGAAAGCAGGATAATATTCTTGTTTCCATTAACCGGCCTGATCCGGTGTATGGTTTGCAGCAGCTCTGCATCTGCTTTTTGATGAAACCATCTTTTCCGTTCCGCTGCATCAGCAAACAATGCCATGGCTTCATCCAGCATCTCAGTCTGGTTGGTTCCCGGCGCACCGAAACAGATAATCGCATCATAATCCTTGAAGGCGTTCATGCCCCGGTTGCCGTAAAAGTGGATGGAATCAACGGTTCTGTCCGGTATCAATCCCACTGCTATTTGCCGGAGTTCATCCTCTATGATCTGGTGTGTGGCTATGAGAATTTTCCGGTCTGTTGGGCGTAATGCCTGGATAGCCATTTTCATGAGATTAGCCTTTTTAATACTGTTCAATTTTTTGCATTTAGTTTTTCCCAGACCCTCTTTAATGATGTGCTTCTGGCATGATCTCAGGTCTATGCAGGTGTCTATTAATTCAAAATCCCGGCGAAACAGTGCATCCGTATCCGGTTTGTTGCCGGTGCCGTCCAAAACGATAATTTGTCCGGAGAAGTCAGGGACTGCATTCCGTGTCAAAAAAAACTTGTACGGATTTTCTCTCGACTTGAGATCAACCCGAACATAGGCTGTCCCGAAATCTTTTTCACCAAGAGCGTTCCACAACCAGTTCAACGCCTTTATATTCACCCCCTCCTTGTAAAGCCGCCACTGCCATTTCATTTGGGATTCCTCTTCCCATCGATCGTATGCAGCCAGGTGGCCTGCAAGCTGGTCCCGCTCCTCTTCAGTGATCTCTGCGATGTCCCAGAGGGCTTTGCTGTTTTCCCATGGTGTGGCTTCAGGGGGAGCTGCCGTGTATGCCCGGTTGTGGGACCAGTTTTCACGATCACCTCCATCACAGGATTCGTATATCTTGCCCAGTCCTTTTGTAAGCCGTTCAAAAAAATCACCTGGATATCCGGCACAAAATCGGGAAATCGCCCCTAATCCGGAACACTGTTTTTCGAAAAAGGCCTGAAGTGGGTCTTCATCCACAATCATGGTATCAATTCCCAAATCCTCGGTATCAATAAATTTGGCCTGATCGTGGGTGGTGATAAACAGACCCGCTGGTTCTTTGAACACCTTGAATTGTTCCTGGTAGGCACATGGGGATGGATTGTCTTTCTGGCAGTAATGACAGAACATCAGTCCCGGACTGAATCCCTTTTCCGCTGCATCCATGACGATGTTGTAGTTCTGGCAGTTGTCATTATTTCTGCCCTCAATCCTGAATATGTTTACCTTTTTCTGTGAAAATGTTTTTGCAAGTTCACAGGTTTCACCATTCAGACGGTTTGTGGGTGACAGGTAAAGCACCTTCCGGGATGCGCATAACGGAACAATCTGTTCCAGGGCCGTATAAGTCTTGCCGGTCCCCGGGTCACACCTGAAAAGCATGTCATGGGGCTGGACAATTTTTGCGGCCAGTTCCGCCCTGGCATGCTCAATAGTCTTGAACGTAACGTCTCGTTCCGGCTGCTCAAGCTCTACCGTTTTAAATCCGTCCACCCATTGCCCTGGCGGGAGACCCTTCCGGCCTGATTCGCTCATCTCCCCGGCCCGGCAGGAATTGGCATGAAAGCACTTCAACCGTCCTGATGCAGTGATATAGGGGCCTCCATCCTTACGCCCGCACTCAGGGCATGATGACAGCTTGAGAAACCAGAAATCAGCGATTGTCTTTTCTGTATAACCTATGCCCATGGCGTCCAGGTACGGATATATCTGATTCCATGTCGCTTCATGATCTACGAGATGTTGTCGTGAATAATCCGGTTTCCATATCGTCTGCTGAAGTTCAGAAAAAGTTTTCCAACCATCCAGGAACAACTTCCACGATTCCGGCATGGCCTTTGTTGGCAAAATTCCATCAAACCAGTCCATGCTTTGAACGTAACCCGGCTTACCTCTGGTCAGATCCATGTAATCTTCAGCACAAATAAACCAAAGATCGTGAATGTCATCCAGTTTGTGGATGTGTTGGTCGAGAAGCTTCCCCTGCCTATTATGTCCCCGATATCCTAACACCCGGACAAACGCGTTTCCTGTCTGTGGAGATGAGTCTATTTCGGACTGTTTTTGAATCCACGCCAGAAACGCCCGCTTGTAGTCCAGCGGAACATAATATGGCCAACTGAACCTCAAGCCCTGGCCCGTTAAAAAGATGCTCAGATTATCAGTCAAGCCTTTGTCATCCAGGAAAGCAAGCATGTCCCTGGCACAATCCAAATTTGCAGACAGATCAATATGTCCCGGGGTTTTCGTGTCCTCTATGTCCAGACAAATCCAATACGAGAAATCGCTTCTGGTCAGCGATACCCGGCTGTGAAGATAGACAGCATCCAGTCCATCGACAAAACGCTTTCTCGATAACCCATGAACAGCCTCTTTAACCCCATGGGGAATAACAAGATCACGCCATGTCGATTTATGGGCAGCGTTATATGTCTTTAACGCTATTGTCGGCACCCGTTATCCCTAAGCCTGTTTCACCGCTTTATATCCGACGGGGGCCATTGTTACGCCTCTAACACCCCGACAATTTCACGCCATGCTTTTTCGGGCCAGAGCAAACGGCGGTTTGGGAGTTTGATGGGGCGCACACCAAGGTAATGGCCTTTGACACAGAGACTTCGTCTTACGGTATGGGATTTTACCCCCAGACGTCGTGCGAACTCTTCTGTCGTTAAATGCTCAGTGGCGTTGTTCGATTGAGGCATTTTGTGGCTCCTTTCACTGATCACTCAGATCAATTAATCGATATTGAAAATCTAAGTGGGAGGGTCCACAAAACTTGACGATGATCCACAAAACTTGACGAAACAAAAAAAACCTGCCTTTTATGAAAAAAAGCAGGTTAACAGGAAAAAAGTTGGGTTTTTATTTTATTCGATGATTTCCCAAAGAGATGATTCAGGGGACGGTGAGTATTGGATAAAACCCTCTTTTGATATTATAGACTGTACGAAGTGCTCGTGTAATTTATCACATCCAGTTTTTTTCAAATTTTCTAAGAATCTTCCCTTGTTTGTGCTGACGGCCTTTTGCGCTTTTTTATAATCTTTATCTGCTTCTGCCGGAAATTTTGAATTTCGAAATTTTAATCTACCACCTTTGTCATTAATCAAAATGCCATATTCGGTTTCAGTAAATTGTTTGACTTTGTTCCACCCCTCCCTTTTCCCATCACGGTCATTGAGGTATTCCTGATATAATTTACAGACAGATTCTTTAAGCTTCTGAATATCTTTCTCAGTGTGTTTCTTTGCTGAAATTTGATCATTCAAATCATCCTCATAGACAGAGCCATCTTGCCTTAAATCCCCCGCTTCCTTTTTCTTCTTATCTTTTTTAGGGGCATCCTTGATATTTACCCCTTCCACGATTTGACAAATCTTCACATATCCGAAACGTTTTCCAGGCTGTTTGATTAGAGGAAGTATGTACCTCACAGGCTTAAAATCCTTGACACTATAATGATGTCCTTTGAAAAAAATTCGCCACTCAGCACCTGTGAAATGGAATCTCCAAGTCGTTTTGATATCCTCTGGGTCCTGAATCTTGTTCTCATAGGAATATACATTTCCTTCAGGAGCCTTATAAGGCGCCAAGTCTGCTGCCTGCTCAACTTCCACAGCTGGAAATAAAACAACGCCACACTTCTGATCGATATCAGCACCTAAGGCACTCATGCCCTTATCCTGGTACTTCATCTCAAAACGCCATTCAGACAACCAATCATTAGGCTCAGCACCTTGGTATAGTTTAAAATTCCCGTTGTAAAATAAGTGCTTAGATTTGTTTTGAAGATCAAGAAACAAGTCCGTATAGGGCGAGAATTCCTTATTAATGACCTTCCGCAAGTGCTCCTCTGCCGAATCTGTGGCGCTGGGGAGATCATCTCTCGTACAATCCGGACAGTGAAATATTACGGCATATTTAGGCCGATTTGGCCTATCGGGAAGATTTTCAGCCAAATGTATAGGCATTCCCATAGGATGGATGGTTATACTCTGAACAACAGCTCCTGTACTTGTGTAATCTTGAGCCCATTTAGCAGCGATCGCTTGTAAAACATGGATATTCAATTCTTGAAAAGGATAGAATTTCATTTTGGGGAGATATCTGTCATATAGCGACCATTTATCACCGGCCAAAAAAACTGGGGGATCATCAGATTGCTGCCTGACGAAAAGCTCCCAATTATCTCGTTTAAAACCTTTACCGGTCTGTGCATTCATCAGGCTTTGAAAAAAAGTCGAACCGCCGATGTCCTGTGTCTCAATCTCTATATCCGCTATTTCATTTTGTGGAGTATCGTCTTGAACCACTATATCAATCAGATATCTCTTATCAGCATAATTCTCACCGCCTCGATGCTGATAAAAATCGATTTGCCTGATACAGGGATACCATGATGACCAGCGAAATACTTCTGCTTTGAGGCGGTCAAAGTTGATTTCTGGAAAAATGTGCTTCATACTGCCCCTATCAATACGCCCCATTCAGGTTAAAAACCCGGCCAGGGCCACCAGGGGCATGTGGTGGCTGTTCGGTGATCAGCCTATGGCCGGGGAACTGGATTATTAGCCCACTACTTTCAATCCTTTCTGGCCGGATTCCGGCTGAACAATACCGGCCTGATCCAGGATGAATTTTTCAATTTTTGTATGCCACATCCGAAGTAGGTCAAGCGGTCGTTTTTTATAATGACGTTCTGCAATCGCTGACGGTTTATGCCCCATGATCTGTGCGACCACACCCACAGGACATTCCACCCACTCGCTCAGGGTGGCAAAAGAACGCCTCAGGCCGTGTATGGTAAGATAGGGTATGCCCGCCACCTCCAGGGCTTTATTGTGGGGCTTCCTGGGTTCCTCAAGCCGCCCTGATTCGCTGGTTGGACTGGAAAAAACAAACTGATTGCGCCGGGGTAGTGAATAAAGAACACTTCCCAGGTATGGGGTCAAAGATATGGTTCGGGTGCCTGCCACTTTGTCGTGAATCGTCAGGCTTTGCCATTGAAAATCCACATGAT
>CALGAJ010000068.1 GCA_937951975.1 uncultured Desulfotignum sp. | reverse complement strand
GGGGTCAGGCTTTCCTTATTGTAGTTATTGCGACGGTCAGGTATTGGGGGAAATTATCCGGGTGTGGATGTATGCCATTTTGTCCTGCAGGGACTGGTTCTGTTTGAGGCGGGTGCGAAGGGCTTTTACCTGCTTGCTCATCGTGGGCACATCCCGGTTTAAATACCGGGCAAGATCCGTGAGCCGGTGGCCGCCGTGTTCGATTCCGACCAGGGCCGCCATGGCCCGGGCTTCCGCCAACAGTCTTGCGCGGCTGGCGCTGGTCATTTCCCGGGACGAGACCTGGTAAACCCGGGCAACCGCATCCACCAGCGAATCAATGGGGATTTGCATATGCTCCGGTTCGTGTTTGGGGCTGAGCGCAGCCTGGATAAAATTTTCACTGCCCAGGATCCGTGCTTTGGGACTGCTGCCGTGGCGGAGTTTTTCCAGGACGGCATCTTCGGTTGACTGCCCCATGAAATGCAGGTATGCGGCCCGGGCGTCTGATTCAGTACGGCCGAAATAGGCCAGCCCCTGGTCGATATTCAGCCAGTCCGGGGGGCGGATTTTCCCGGCATAGGCGGCATGGCTGCTCAACGGATACGCCAGGGGATCGTCGGTGAGTTTGGCGCGCACCGGATTCAGGTGGATGTAGCGGATCAGCTCCCGCAGATAAGCATCCCTGTCCACGAGGACCGCTTTGTAACGCCCCTGGAACACATGCCCTGCCCGGTCATGCCGCTTGTTGAACCAGTGTGTGTAACGCTGGGAAATGTTCTGCATCAGTTTTGACAGCGGCGTTTCCCGGACCTGCAGGGCCATGTGGACATGATTGACCATCCAGCAGTATGCGTGCAGCGCGATCTCGTTTTGCGCCAGCCCCTGGGCCAGAATCTCCTCAAAAAACCGGTATTCGGCATTCTCATGAAAAACCGTCTGCCCGGCGTTTCCCCGGAGCATGACATGATACATCGCGCCAGCGTAATGAATGCGGGGTTTTCGTGCCATGATAAAATATTTCATACCATGCATGGATCGTCAAATCAACCATGAATCAGCAGCAATAACTACAATAAGGAAAGCCTGACCCTCATTTTCATGAATAACTACAACAAGGAAAGCCTGACCCCCAATTTTAGAGGGAGAGGCGGAAAAGGAGGTCCTGGTAGGCGGGGGTGTCCGGGGACAGGGCCAGGGCTTTGGCGGCCAGGGAGCGGGCTTTGGTGCGCCGGGCCAAGCGTTCGTATGCCAGGGCCGCGCGATAGGGGAAATCCGGGTGGTCGGGCTTGAGGGCAAACGCGGTTTCCCAGTCTTTGGCGGCGGCCGGGTATTTTTCCTGGTGCCATCTTGTCTGGGCCCGGAAATGGTAATGCCAGGGGTTGTCGGCGGCGGCCGTTTCCATGGTCCGGGTGACGGCCAGCTCGGCGGCCGGGTATTTTTCCCGGATATACAGGGCCCGGGCAAACAGGTAGTGGGTCGCCGGGTTGTACGGGTCCAGGCGGGTGGCCTGCCGGCTCATCACCTCCATGGTGTCCCAGTCTTTTTCCTTTTGGGCGATGCGGGCCCTGAGCATGCAGGCGGCGGCTGTGGGGCGGGTGTCGATGATCTGCCGCAGTTTTTCTTTTGCCGCAAACGTCTGATCCATGTCCAGAAAGCACTGGGCCATCACCAGATCCAACGCGGAAATAGACACCGGCGACTGGGTCAGGTACTCGGCAAAGGACAGAAAAAAAGTCAGGGCGCCCCGGGATTTGAACACCCGGTAGATCCGCCACAGCCCCGCTTCCGGATCTGCTGTGGTTTCCAGGGTTTTGACAAACACGGGATAGCTGTCCTCATACCGGCTGTCCTGTACCAGAATATCCCCGTAATGCAGAAAATCGCCGGCCGTGGCCGCGCCCGGGTCATGGTCAAGATAGGTGTCAAACCAGGCGATGGCCGCGGTCAGATTGCCCTGGTCCAGATACACCCGGGACAGGGCGGACAACGCCTCCCTGGGCCGGATATGCTGTTTGACCGCCTGTTCCAGACCCTGGATCACGGCGGGCACCAGATCCGGGGTATAAAAGGATTCGGTTTTCAACCGGGGGGAAATCACAGGATATATCCGGGCCAGGTCTGTGACCAGAAACGGAATCCGGTCCGTCCGGCCGGTGTCGTGCAGATACCGGGCATGGGCCAGGCGCACGGAAATGCCGGCCGGGCGCAGGGCTGCCGCCGCCAGGTACAGGGGATGGGCATCATACGGATTGGGCGTGCCGGGAAACCGCCAGGGATGGAGCTGTTCCAGGGCATGTTCGGTGCGGGCCAGCCAGAACGCGGTGAGATAATCCCCGGGCTCCATGGCTTTGGCCGCCTGGAGCGTGGTTCGGGCGGCACGCATCTGATCAAACACTTCAACGGACAGGCCGGTGGTGCGCCAGGCTTGTGCGGCGGCATGGTACAGGGCACGGCCGTGGCCGGTATGTTGCCGGAAGCGGTCCGCCCCGGTGAACAGGCTGTGTTTCAAAAATCCCGGCAGCGCCGCCTCGGCCTGTTCAAACAAAGACACCGCCCGGTCATATTCCCAGGTTTCAAATGCCCGGATTCCCTGCTGATACTTAAACCGGGGATACAGCATCGCCAGGCAGTAAACCACAAACAGCGCCAAAACCCCCAGGATCAGGGGCAGCAGAATCCGGCGGCTATTTACTGCCATAATAGGATGAATAGTACTTGTGGTAGTACTTGTAATATCCTTCTTTTCTCATGTCCACCTGGTTGAGCACCATGCCCATGATGGGCTGCTTCACCGCCTTGAACTGGTCAACGGCATCCTGGATGATTTTGCGGTCCGTGTTGCCGGATTTGACCACCAGCACGCTGCCGTCCACCATGGGCGCCAAAAGCAGGGCATCGGTGGCCGGGGTCACGGGCGGGGTGTCGATGATGATGAAATCAAACCGGGATTTAAGCAGTTCCATGAGAAACGCCATGCGGCCGGACCCCACCAGCTCGGCCGGATTGGGCGGGGTTTTGCCCGATGCCAGGAAAAACAGGTTGTCCACATCCGTGGGAACCACGGCGTTGTCAACAGCGGCATGGCAGTATTTAAGCCCCCGGGTGTCCGTCTTGAAACGGGCAAACAGTTTTTCATAATCCAGGGCCCCAGGGCCGCCGTCGGAGGACCGATTCCCGTTTCCGGAAAGCGGGGAAAATGAAAACTGACCGGTCTCCATGGCGTTCACCGCCCGGATGGCTTCAATGGCATGCCGGTTCAGGGCCCGGATCTGTTCATCGGTGAGCAGGTCATCCCGGATCATCCCGGCCACGGGTTTTTCGTCATCCGGCCGGTTGAGCCAGCGCACACCCGACAGCCGGCCTTTGTGAAAAAACAGGGCCGCACGGGTGGTGTCGTTTTCCAGATCCAGGCGGGCCGAGCGTTTCTGGATCCGGGTCAAATGAACCAGGTCGGCCACGGAATATTCATCCAGGCTGCCCTGGGTCAGATGCACCCCGAACACCTCGGTGACCAGTTCGGTCACGCCCATGTCCGGGCTGCCTGGAAACAGGTTCGTCATATTGGGACGCCGCAGGTCACAGTCCATGAGCAGCACCTGCCGGTCGGTCTGGGCAATGGTGTGCCCCAGGTTGACCGCCGTGGTGGTCTTGCCCTCTTTTTCCACGGCACTGGTCACCAGGACGGATTTGACCTCATTGTCCATGTTTGAGAAAAACAGGTTGGTTCTCAGGGTGCGGTAGGCTTCGGCAAATCGGGAGTCCGGGGGAAAATTGACCAGCAGTTTTTCCCGGTCCTCCTGTATGCTCCGTTTTTTCTTTTTTCTGAAAATCAATGGTAGGCTCCATAGGAAACGGATTTATCTGCTTTGGGAATCACCGACAGGACCGGCAGATCAAAATGCTGGGCAATGTCTTCTTCCGTGTGCACGGTCTGGTCCATGTATTCAAGGAAAAACGCCAGCCCGCATCCGAGAAACAGCCCGAGTACCACAGACAGCAGCAGGTTGCGCTTTTTGTTGGGGGACACCGGACCGACGGGCACCAGGGCCGCTTCCACCCGCCGGATATTGGAGGTGTTGGCGGTCTGCAGGATGTTGGATTCCTTGATGCGTGACACCATCATGTCGTACAGGTTTCTGGAAGTATCCACGTTGCGCTGGAGAATGGTGTATTTCAGCTCTTTGGACGAGGTGTCCAGGGCTTCTTTTTCAAATTCCGACAATGTACTTTCCAGGGTTTTTTCCCGGGCATACAGCACCTTGCGCTCGGATTTGAGATTTTCCTTTTCCTTGGCAATCTCCCGGGCCAGGCTGCTTCTGGTTTTTTCCAGTTCGGTCTGAGCCTGGACGATTTTGGGGTGTTTGCCCTTGTAGGTTTTGGACAACCGGGTCAGCTCGATCTCCAGGTCCACGACCTTGGCATAGATACTCTCGATAATGGGGTTGTTGATCAACGAGCGCACACTGGCCACGCCCTTGAGGGATCCCAGGTTTTTATCCAGCTCATTGATCTTGGCGTCCAGTTCCAGGCGTCTGTTCCGGGTTTCCAGGTATTTGTTGTTGAATTCCTGGATTTTCTGTTCCGCCAGTTTCTGCTTGCCTTCAATGGAAAACACCATGTTTTCCTGCTTGTAATCAAAAAACTTCTGCTCGTCGTCTTCCAGCTTTTTGCGCAGGTCATACAGTTCTTCATTGAGCCAGGCCAGGGTCTGCTTGGACGCATCCATTTTATTGGCCATGTTGAATGCCATGAATTCTTCCACCAGGGTGTTGGCAATGGCCGCGGCCAGTTCCGGATTTTTGTCTTTCACTGAAATATTGAGCAGCCGGGTGTCCCGGACCTGCTCCACCGTGATTTTACCACGGATCTGGGCGATCAACGCCTGCATTTTCCGGTTCTGTATCTCTTCCGGGGACAGGGGAATCCGGTTGTCGTCTTTTTTGATCAACTGCTTGATATTGGCTTTGAGGCCGGACAGCCACTGGCGGATGAAACTGACCTCCAGGTCTTTTTTTTCCCTGGAATCCAGGTTCAGGGCCTCGATGACCTTCCGGATCACCGGGGTGGACTTGATCATGTTGATGGAGGTGTTGAACGTCATGGTCTGGGAATGGTAGGACTCGTAATCGGTGCGCTCGCCCGTGATGGGTGAACTGCCGCTTTCCTTGTCAATGATCAGCCGGGCCGTGGATTCATACACCGGGGCCACGGAATAGCTGTAAAATGCCGCAGCCAGGACCGTGAGGATGAACACCAGGATGATCAGGGTCCGGCGCTTCATGAGCACCATCAGGTACTCGGACAGATGGATTTCCTTTTCCTGAAAAAAGGATTCAGAAGGGGTGTCTTGCATGGGGTCTCCTTGTGTTACAGCCATGATTCAGGAATATGGATCCGGTCGCCGGGCTGAAGGGGCAGATCCGGTGCATCCCCGGTCTGAACTTTTTTAAGATCAATGGTGATGACGTTGCGTTCCGAGGCGGTCTGGCGGATGACCCGGGCCCGGTTGGGCGCGGCAAACTGGTCAAACCCACCGGCCATGATACAGGCGGCCAGAGCGGTCATGCCGGGCTGAAAATCAAACACCCCCGGGTTTTTGACCTCGCCCTGGACATAGATCTTGGTGGCGGCCTGGTTCAGCTTGGTGCCGGGGGGAATATACACGGTATCGCCGGTGACCAGGCGGATGTTTTCGGTCATGTCCCCTTCATCCAGGAGCCGCTGCAAATCCACGATAATGGGTTTGGTCCCGGCAATGGACTGGGTGGGCACTTCCGCGTCCAGTTCTTCCAGTTCTTCCATGGCGGTTTCTTCCGCCATGCGTACCGGGTCTTTCACGCCCCGGAGCACATAGGCCAGGTTGCCCCGTTCCGGTGTCACCCCCCCGGCCTTGGCAATCAGATCCATGAGGCTGGGGATGAAATCCAGGGAAAACACCCCGGGTTGATTCACGGCACCGGAAATGAAAAACTGGAGACTGTGGTATTCCTTGATCTGCAAATGTACCTGGGGATTGACAAAAAAATCTCTGGACAGGGGTACAGCAATCCGGTTTTCCAGCTCGTCCAGGGTCAGGCCTCCGGCCTGGAGTTTGCCGATGAACGGCACGGTAACATCTCCGGTATCCCCCACCACCATCTCCTTGGACACCTGTTCTTCGCCGCCGGCCAGGATGGACACATTCACCACATCACCGGCACCCAGGCGGTACCCGGATTCGTCCGATGCCGCTGCTGCCGCCCCGGGCAACCATACCAGCCACACCAGAAAGACCGCACATGCCATTTTACTGAATTTTGAAAAGCACTGCATTATTTTTCCATATATTTAAGGGGTTGCATAAAAAATAATGGTATAAAGACGACACCTTTATACCATTATTTTTCTGCTAAGACAACAGGATGTCAACGACTAGCGGGATCCCAGATCATAATTGAACCGGGCTTTGAGCATCACATACTCGTTGTCGAAATCCTTGCCGGCAAAGTTGGAGTCTCTTTCCTCCATGCCGCCGGAAAGTCCCACGGTAAAGTACCGGTTGACCAGGTAGTCCGCACCCAGGGATACCAGCCACCGGTCATCTTCACGGGAAGATGTTTCATAGTCGGCATTCTGGTAAAACCCGGACAGAATACAGTTGATCTTTTCCATGACCAGGTAGGTGAACCGGGCATCCAGGCGGGTGGAGGTGAAGTAGGTGTCACCGGAACCGGCATCGTTCAGGTTGGAGCCCAGAGAAAAATAGACCGAGCTTTTGGGAATGGATCTGGCATCCGGGGGATTCTGACCCAGCACGGACACTTTCCAGACAAACTGATCAATATCTCCGGAGGGAACCGTCTCATCGAATTCACGGTTGTGATAACCCACCCCGGCCCCGAAGGTCAGGTAATTGATCTGGTGTTTGGCATTGAGCATGACCTGGTTGGAGGTATAATCCACGGTGTTTTCGTCATAATCCCTTTCCCAGAGCTGGTAATCCAGGTCAAAGGATGTTTTGGGAGTGAACCGGTAAAGCCAGGTGAGCCCGCCCCGGTTCTCCACGGAATCTTCCCCCGGTCCGAAGGAGCCGTCATCTGAATAATCGGTGTACAGGTTGGTGTATTTGACACCCAGACTGAACTTTTCACCGAACTTGTAATTCACCCGGGGGGAAAACCGGTTCAGGGTGTATTTTTGCCGGTCCACGCTGTTGGAGTTTTCATCGGCACTGGCCGGATCCCGGGTTTTGATGAATGTGTTGTCCAGGCCCAGCAGCACCCGCTGGGTGGCCTGGGTCTGGAAACGGAATTTGGCATTGTGGCCGGTGTAGTCATATTCATCCGCATCCACCTGACCGGGCATGTTTTCATCCTGGTCATCATACATGAACCGCTGCAGATAATAATCCAGGGACATCAGGGTTTTGCCCGTGGTGTAGCCCAAGGCGATGCCCGGTTGAACCGTATAGGTAAACACATTTTTTTCTGCATCTTCCGCTTTGTGAAAGTTGCTGTCCGACTGCCAGTCCACCTGGATGTGGGGCTTGATCAGCATGCGGTCCTGGGCCGCGCCCGGGCTGCCGGTCAGAACCAGGCACAGGGCCGCCAGGACACTGACAATGGTAAAGTGTTGGTAACGCAATTTCATGAATTATCTCCCGTTTGTGCTCGTTGTATGAATAGTCATTTTTCAGTTGCCGGCGGATCAGACGGGACTTGCATCCTTCTCATCCGGCGGAAGGGGCGGTTCGGGTTCAGGTTCAGTATCGGGCTCAAGCTCCGGTTCCGGTTCAGGTTCGGGCTCGGTATCGGTATCGGTTTGGGGTTCCTGCTGTACCGGTGTCTCCTGGGCCTGGATCAGGCCTTCCTGGGAGCCTGTTGCAGACGCCTGTTCCACGGCAGCCACATCCTGACCGGTTTCCTGGGCCGCCTGGGTGGCACCCTCAAGAGCACCGTCACCGGCCGCCTGGGCCACGGCATCCACATCCTGACCGGTAAGGGCGGCTGCGGTCACAGCACCGGAAGTAGCGCCGGCACTGGCGGCCTGAGCCGCCGCCGCCGGGTCGCCGCCGGTTTCCACTGCGGCTTCCACTGCACCGGCGGCCGCACCGGCACTGGCGGCCTGGACGATGGCAACCGGATCTATCCCAAAAGCAAATGCAGCGGCCATGGCGGCATCCGCCGCCTGTCTGGCCGCTTCTTCCGGGTCAACGCCGTCAGTGACCGCCCGCAGGACCGCCTGCTTGCTTGCTTCTTTGACTGCAGCCACATCGCCTGTTTCAACGGCTGCCTGAATGGTCGCCACTTCCTGGGCCGTCAGCTGGGCTGACGCCTGTCCGGCAAACAGGCCGAACAAACCCACAACAGTCAGCATCAGGAACAGAAAATGGGTCTGTCTGGCAAAAATCCTCATAATTTTTCCTCCCTTATACATATTCTTTCAAAAATTGATCACCCCCCGGCGGGTTTCCGTCAGGGCACTGTGTTCTGAATCAGGACAGATTTCCAGCAATGTGGCGGGATTGTCCTGAAATATTGGGGGAATATCTGTTTTGGATATCCATTTTTTAAGTTTTTTTCCGGCCGGCTTCATCCGGTATTTTCTGCCCGGATGGATGTCTGATCCCAGACAGAAAATCCAGCCGGCCCGGGCCAGTGCTTCAGCAGTCTTGAGCGGACCCCGGCCGAAATCACCGGTGATACTGCCGGCGGTGACCTGCAGCCTTGCCCCGGTATAAATCAGGTCCGAAGCCAGTTCAGGATGAGCCATGATCACAGGGTTGCGCTCGGCATGGGCGATGAAGTGTTGCTCGGTGCGGTACCGATGGAAGACATGGATTTGTTGTTATCGCCCGGTCGGCAAAGTGTGGTGGTCAAGCCTGCCAGTCCGAATATTCCTCATGCACGGGTCAAATAGCAAGCAAGGTAGGATGGGTAGAGTGACCGCTACGGCCTGGATGTCGTCAGCCTCGCCGTGCTCACCGACACCACGGCGA
>CALGAJ010000067.1 GCA_937951975.1 uncultured Desulfotignum sp. | reverse complement strand
TCCATGAGTTACACCCCCAAAGGGATGTTCGGTTTCAGAGGCTGGGTGTTTGCCAACACAAACGACCAGGAAAATGCCCGGTACGATGATGACACCTACAGCACCATGACCAAGAAAAACACCTATCGAAGCAACGATGAAACAAAAATAAAAGGGGCGGCCTTTCAGACCCGTGCGGATTTCGGAACCGCCGGCAATGCGGTGCTGGCGCTTTCCACCGAGACCAGTGACTACACATCTGATTTCAGAAATGTGGACAAGGACAACGCCCCACCAACCGCCTATTATTACGATCATGGTCTGGACATGTATTCAGCGGCACTGGAATACAATGTGCGGCTGCTGTCAAAACTGGGGGTTACGGCCGGGTACAGCCACCACTGGCAGGCCAAAGATGAGGGAAGTGATGTGGACAAGGGAAGCTATATGGCCGGTTTGAGTTATGATCTGACCGACAGCACCATACTGCGGGCCTCCTATGCCAGAAAGATCCGGTTTCCGGATATCAAGCAGCTGTATGATCCCAAATCCGGGAATGCCGATCTGGTGCCTGAAGAATCCAAGAATTACGAAGCCGGCATCACCCAGCGCCTTTTGGGGGACATGACCCTGGATCTGGCGGTGTTTAAACATGACGTATCCCAGTATATTGAAAAAAATGATGCCACCGAGCTCTACAAGAATTGGGAATCTTATGAATTCAAGGGATTTGAGATCTATCTGTTCAAGCCGTTTCTCACCTCCGGCACCATCGGTCTGGGGTATTCCTATCTGGACACTGAAGACAAATCCGCCGGGGCCCAAAGAGATGAACTCCAGTATCGGCCGGCCCATAAATACACCCTGGATGTGGGATATACATGGGATTTCGGCCTGAGAGTTCATGGGGACATTCTGCATACGGCCGACCAGTATTACTATTCCGATAACTTTGACAAGGGCAAACTCAAGGACTATACCCTGGTGAACGTGAAACTGGAGCAGAAGGTCTACAGGGACTCGGTATTTCTCTTTCTGGGGCTGGACAACCTGACGGATGAAAATTATGAAGAATCCTATGGGCTGCCCCAGGCCGGCCGGACCGGATATGCCGGTATCCGAATGACTTTTTGATGGAGAGGGCGAGATGAACTACATGGTGTGCATTGACGACACGGACATGCCCGGCACCCGGGGTACCGGCTGGCTGGTGGAAGATCTGTGCAATATTCTGGCGGCGGAGAAACTGGCCGTCACCACGGCCATCAGCCGGCATCAGCTGTATGTGCACAGAGATATCCCCTATACCTCTCATAACTCCGCCATGGGGTTTGAAATGACCCTGGAATCCCGGAATTATGATGCGGTCATGACCCTGTTTCAGACATTTCTGGAAACCCGAACGGAAAAAGGGTCTGATCCCGGCCTGTGTGTGGCACAGCTGTCTGATTCCCTGGATGGCGAAAGCCTCGAGGCCTTTGGAAAAGCCGCCAAAAACCGGGTTTTGACCAAATCGGACGCATATTCTCTGGCCGCCAGAACCGGGGTTCACCTGACGGAACACGGCGGTACCGGCCAGGGGGTGGTCGGGGCCCTGGCCGGCATCGGGCTGCGGCTGTCGGGAAATGACGGCCGGTACCGGGGATGGTATCACCTGGGCCGGCCCGGGGATATCGTCAGTGTGGCGGCTTTGTGCGAACATCCCTTTGTGGATGCCCTGGTCACTTGTGATGGACATGACCTGCCCCTGGATTCCCGGGTCATGATGGGATCTGAAAAAACCAAAACCGTGCGCATGGGCCACCGGCAGGTGATCGTGGTGGCCTCCTGCAGTGATCCGGCATGTCCGGGCATTAGCTACCGCACCATTACCAAAAAGGAAGCAAAACAGTATTGAGATCCTTCCGGCGGCACCGGACCCTGTGGTATGGGCTGATTGCCGCATTGCCGCTGGTGCTGGGTGTCTGTTCCGTTTTTTTGGGCCGGTATCCGGTCTCGGTCCGGGATATCGGCGCACTGGCGGCGGCGGCATGGACCGGGCAGGGTATGGATCCCACCCATTTCAGCGTGATCGTGCATGTCCGGCTGCCCCGGATCATTCTGGGCGCCCTGGTGGGAGGGAGCCTGGCCGTGAGCGGGGCCGCGTTTCAGGGCTTGTTCCGCAATCCCCTGGTCAGTTCCGGCATGCTCGGGGTCAGCTCCGGGGCCGGGTTCGGGGCGGCCCTGGCCCTGATTCTGTTTGACCGGTATATGTATGTCTATCCGTTTGCCTTTGGGTTCGGGTTGCTGGCGGTGCTGCTGTGCTTTTTCATTGGCCGGCTCACCGCCTCCACCCAGGCCATCACCCTGGTGCTGGGCGGGGTGATCGTGGGATCAATTTTTTCCGCCCTGATCTCTTTGCTCAAGTATCTGGCAGACCCGTATGATGAACTGCCGGCCATTGTGTTCTGGCTGATGGGCAGCCTGTCCCGGGCTGAATATGACCACATTCTCACCGCCGGTGTTCCCATGGTCATGGGATCTGTGGGCCTGATGATCATCCGCTGGCGCCTGAACGTGCTGGCCATGGGAGACCGGGAAGCCCATTCTCTGGGGCTCAACGTCACTGCCAACCGGATTTTCATCATTGTCTGCGCCACCCTGGCCACCGCCGGAGCCGTGTGCGTGAGCGGTGTCATCGGATGGGTGGGGCTGGTGGTCCCGCACATGGGCCGGATGATCATCGGCAACGACAACAAGGCATTGATACCGGTGGCGTTTTGCATGGGAGCCGCGTTCCTGATCCTGGTGGATGATATCAGCCGCCTGATCAGTACCAGTGAAATGCCCCTGGGGATTCTGACGTCTCTTCTGGGCGGACCGTTTTTCATTTATCTGCTCAGGCGGACCCGGGGCCGGGAATGGTAGGGTGATGGCAGCTGATCAAAACCAGACATTGATTGAAATGAAAAACGCGGCGTTTTCTTTCGGCCGGATACCAGTTTTCCGGCAGGTGAATCTGAAAATTGCCAGGGGCGAGGTGTTCTGCCTGCTGGGGCCCAACGGATGCGGGAAAACCACCCTGATCGACTGTATGCTGGGTATTCACACTTTGGACAAGGGACGCCTGTGCTTGATGGGGCAATCCCGGACCCGGCACTCTCCCAAAGAAACCGCCCGGGTCATGGCCTATGTGCCCCAGAAGCACGACCGGCATTTCTCATTTTCCGTGCTGGACCTGCTGCTGCTGGGAAGAACCCCCTATACCGCCTTTTATGCCTCACCGGGAAAACCGGACATTGAAAAAGCAGAAAAAATTCTGGAACTGTTCGGTCTTTCCCATCTGATGCACCGGGACTATACCCGTTTAAGCGGCGGGGAGACCCAGCTGGTGATGATCATGAGAGCCCTGATTCAGGAGACCCCGGTGATCGTCATGGACGAACCCACTTCCCACCTGGATTTCCGTCATGAACTCATCGTCCTGGAAACCCTGGCCCGGCTGATCCGGGAGCGCCGGATCACCCTGGTGATGGCCACCCATTTTCCCAACCATGCCTTTTATTTTGAAAATGCGGGCATTCCGGTCAATGTGGCCTTCATGGGACACCAGACCGTGGTGCCGTCGGGCAGCCCTTCCCGGGCGTTGACAGAGGAAAACCTGGCCCGGTTCTACCAAATCGAAACGGTGGTGATGACTCGGACACTGGCGGGAAAAGGACGGATCAAACAGATTATTCCCATTAAAACCCTGGACCGGGAAACGGAGGGAAGGCCATGACACATCGACGGTATCTGATTGGGATTTTCGTTTTTCTGCTGCTGCAGGCCGTCCCGGCAGTCCATGCTGGCCAGACAGCCGTCACAGTCCCTGTCACGGGTCTGGCCGCAGGAGAAGGGCCGGTGACGGTCACGGATTTTTTCGGCCGGACCCTGACACTGGCGCGTCCAGCCGATCGGTTCGCCTGTCTGTATGCGTTCACCGGCCATGTGGTCACGCTTCTGGGACGAGGCCATGATATGGTGGCGGTGGTGGACGGGCTGAAAAAAGACCGGCTGATTCAGCAGCGGGTTCCGGGTATCCAGGCCCTTCCCATCCCCGCCAAAGGCGGTGTCATTCATATTGAAACCCTGCTGAAGGCAGATCCGGATGTGGTGTTTCTCAAACCGGAAACCGCAGGGGCGGAAGCGGAAATCCGTAAACTGAAGCGGTTCGGGCTGCCTTATTTTGTGGCGGGTTACCGCAGCATGGAAGAACAGATGACCACCATCGAGATGATGGGAAAAATCTGCGGCCGGTATGATGCGGCCCGGGCCTATACCGGGTATTACCGGGACATGATTCATATGGTAAAACAGCGCACCGGCAACATACCCGAAGATCAGCGGGTGCGGCTGTATCATTCGGTGAATGAGGCCCGCAGGACCGATGCGGCCAATACCATTGAAGCGGACTGGACCCGGGCGGCCGGGGTTGTCAACGTATCTGTGGGAGACCGGCTGCATGCCAGGGGTGACAAATTTTTTGCCGGCATGGAACAGATTCTGATCTGGAACCCGGAGGTGATCATTGTGAACGAGGCCGGGGTGGATCAAGAGATTTTGCAGGATAAAAAATGGGCGGCGATCCAGGCCGTCCGGGAGAAAAACGTGTTTCCCATCCCTGTGGGCATTTCCCGGTGGGGGCATCCCGGCAGCCTGGAAACGCCTTTGGCCATTCTGTGGACCGCCAGAACCGTATATCCGGAGCTGTTTTCTGACATTGATCTTGAAATGGAAATCAAACAATTTTACCATCAATTTTTCGATTTGACCCTGACAGATGAGATGGTGCAAAATATTTTGAACAACCAGGGGATGCGCCAGAATTTGGATGCCCGGTAAAGGAGGACCCATGAAACGATTTGAAAAAACAACCCTGAATCTGATCATCGCAGCATGGTTTCTGCTGCTGGTTTTCACGGGTCAGGGAGTTACAGGCACCCCGGCGGCGGCAGACCCGCTTCCGGAAAGAATCGTCCTGAATCTCACCCGGACCCCCCACCTGTCCCAGGCGGTCACCTGGCGGTCCCGGGAAAAAAGTGAAACGCCTGCGGCCCAGATTGTGCCGGTATCTCATCTGCTGGAGGCCGAATCCCATGCCCTCACGGTCAAGGCGGATACCTGCCAGGTAAAAATCGATGAAGAGAGGGACGTGTTTCATCATTCCGTGGTGTTTGAATCACTGGTTCCGGGCATGGAATATGCCTACCGGGTCGGGGAAGCCCCGCACTGGAGCGAGTGGAGTCGGTTCAACATCGCGTCCGACCGCAACGACCCGTTCCGGTTTGTCTTTTTCGGCGACATTCAGAAACAGGTGGCTGCTTTGGGATCCCAGCTGTTCCGGATGACCGTTATGGCAGTGCCGGATGCGGCGTTCTGGCTGTTTGCCGGAGACATGGTAAACAATGGACCGGATGACCGGGAATGGGCCGAATTTTTTGAAGCGGTTTCCTGGATGCCCAGAACCTTTCCCCTGGTTCTGGTGCCGGGAAACCATGAATACCCGGATCCCCGGATTATCCCGGAAAACGAGCGTGTGATCACCCCGCTGTGGCGGCCCCATTTCACACTGCCGGACAATGGCCCGCCGGGTCTTGAAGAAACCGTGTATTCGCTTTCCTACCAGGGGGTGTGCCTCATCGTTCTCAACGGCAATGAGCCGATGGATGCCCAGGCTGAATGGCTGGAAACCGTCCTGTCCCGGAACACGGCTGACTGGACCATTGTTGCCATCCATCAAACGGTCTATCCCATATCCACGCGCCGGCATGACACCACGTTCCAGGAAATACTTGTGCCGATTTTTGACCGGTATGCCGTGGACCTGGTCCTCCAGGGCCATGACCATGGATACGCTCGCACCAAAGCCTTAAAAAACCACCAGCCCGTGACCGGTAACGAAAAAGGCACGGTGTACATCATTTCCAACAGCGGCCCCAAGTTTTATCCGGTCAGTGACCGGTATGATCATCTCATGGCCAGAACCGGGTCAAAAGAAATGCTGTTTCACACCATTGACGTGGATGAAACCACGCTGCGGTTCACCGCGTTTGATCTGATGAAACAGCCCTTGGATGAGGTGGTGATTCACAAATCCATGCCGTAAATCAGACAAGACAGGTCTTTTTGTTTAAAAATCGGTCCCGGCAGTTCTGACAATATTTGTCAGATTCTGGGGGGTGCCTTTGTATCTATTTGATTTTATTCTATTTTTTTGTAAGTGAGTTTTCCGGCATCATTTGTGCTGTGTGTGGCATCCCTTAACCCATTCATGGAAGGATTGACACACACATGGCACAAACCGATACTTCAGATATTCTCCAGCGCATCCGGGAAGACTATGCCGATGCCTATGACACCATGACCTGGCTGACCCCGGAACAGGCAGCCCGGGCCGCCCGGACCCGGGAGGCACTGATCCACGATATTTTCAAGCAGGCCGGCAACGGCCCCCAATGGCGGTTTGCCGGAACCAAACTGACCACCCACGGCATCTCCCCGGGCTGCAATTTCTGTGGCCGGGGGGAATGGTCCTGCCTGTTTATCAACGGCATCTGCAATGCCCGCTGTTTTTACTGCCCGTCCGTCCAGGATCAGAAAGGCTACCCCATGACCAGCACCCTGGAATTCCGGACGCCCGAAGAATATGTGGCGTATGTGGAAAAATTTGGCATTCAGGCGGTGAGTTTCAGCGGCGGAGAACCGCTCATGACCTTTGACCGGGTGGTACAGTATCTCAAAGTGCTGCGGGCGAAAATTTCCCGGCCCCTGTATGTCTGGATGTACACCAACGGCCTTCTGGTGACCGGAGACAAGTTGAAAACCCTGGCGGAGAACGGGCTGGACGAGATCCGGTTCGATATCAGCGCCGACCGGTATCGCCTGGATGCACTGAAAAAAGCGGTGGGTGTCATTCCCTGTGTCACCGTGGAAATTCCGGCCATTCCGGAAGATATGGAACAGACAAAGCAGGTGATCCGGCAGCTGCATGATGAAGGGGTGAATTTTCTGAACATCCATCAGATCCGGTGTACCCGGTTTAATCTGCCCAAACTGATCCAGCGGAGATATACGTTTCTGCACGGCCCCAAGGTCACGGTTCTGGAGACCGAGCAGACCGCCCTGGAAGTGATCCGGTATACCCTGGACCAACATATCGATTTGCCTGTCAATTACTGTTCATTTACCTTTCGCCACCAGTTTCAGCGGGCCGGTGCGCTCAAAAGAAATGCCCGGCTGATCAAATCCCCGCATCAGGGCATCACCCCCACCGGCCATATCCGGACCCTGGGCATTTCCGGAGATCCCGCAGCGGTTCAACGGGTCCATGCGCATCTACAGGCCGTGGAACCGGACACCGCATTGTGGGAGGTTTCCTCAAAAAAAGACCGGCTGACGTTCCATGACACCCTGTGGCCCAAAATCGATTTTACCGGCATGACCCTTGAAGTGAGCTATACCGCCACTGCCCTGAAATCCCATGTGTCGCTGCGGCATGCGTTCAGGGAAATTCCATTGAACGCCGGAAAAAATGTGGTTATTGAAAAATATCCGGCCCATCCCGTGATCCGGTTGACCGGAGACAATATCGTTGAATTCGGCCGCCGGTATGTTGCGTCCGGGATCGATGGCCAGCAAGATGACGGGGTTCCCTTCATTGCCCGGGAGACGGATGGATTTGAAAAATTTGAACGGTTCAACCCCGGCCTGTCCCGGTATTATTGATATCCGGACATGAATGCGTGGATTATCGCTTGAATTCCTGATGAAAAATACATAAGTTTATGTCATTGGAACACTTCAACGGAAGTGCACCTTTCGGAATCAGCCGACCCTGTTTATCAGCGCTGGTGTCCGAAAGCGGTGTCAAGAACCTGTAAATGGAGGAGAAGGAACAATGCCGGGAAAAATTTTTTACAGAGAGCGCAGAAATGTCCAGGATGGAGAAAAAAAACCCCGGTTCCGTGTGGTGGCGGTCCTGGACTGCAACTTGAAAGTCTATTCAGATCATTTGCGGCTCAGTGAACTGACCCACCTTGCAGAAGAAGCCGGCGCGGAACTGATTCATCTGAAAAAAGGACCCAAACAGGAGACCCCTGACAAACAATAAATTTTCATGAAAGGCGGGTGATTATGGCACTGGTGCGAGACAAGGACGGCAAGCGGCTGCATGTTAAAAGCCGGCTCATGGGTGAGAGCCTGGTCAGCAAAACGTTTCTGGATCAACTGGAAGTGGCGCCTCAGCAGCGGCTGTATCCGGATGTGGCAATCCTGAAAATCGGGGGGCAGTCCATCTGTGACCGGGGCGTGAAAGCCCTGCCGGCCATACTCAAGGAAATCGCGGCCAACCGGACCTCCCACAAAATGCTGATCACCACGGGCGGCGGCACCCGGAGCCGGCACATTTACACCATCGGACTGGAAATGGGGATGCCCACGGGGGTGATCGCCCGTTTCGGCAGCATGATCTCGGATCAGAATGCCCTGATGATCGCCACCCTGCTGTCTCCCTGGGGCGGGATCAAGATCTCCCACAGCGATATCGTCAAACTTCCCACCTATTTTGCGGAAGGCATCATTCCGGTGATGCACGGGATGCCGCCCTATGACTATTTTGCCATCAAGCCGGAAAAAGGCCGGATTCCCATCCATCGAACTGATGTGGGGCTGGTGATTTTAGGGGACCTGATCGGGGCCAGACGAATCCTGTTTGTCAAGGATGAGGACGGGCTGTATACCGAAGACCCGAAAAAGAACCCGGATGCTGAATTCATTCCCGACATCACGGTGGCACAACTGATGGAAAAAGACCAGGATGACCTGGTCATCGAGCGGCCCTGCCTGGAAATCATCAAGAACAGCGAGGTGATCGAACAGGTCCAGGTGATCAACGGGATGAAGGAAGGCAACATCACCAAAGCCCTGGCCGGCGAACATGTGGGGACCATCATCCGCAAATA
>CALGAJ010000066.1 GCA_937951975.1 uncultured Desulfotignum sp. | reverse complement strand
AGGTATTTTTCAAAATGGCCAAACAGCATTTGAAGCTGGCAAAGGAGATGCAATGCCGTGATTATGATGCCTTGGTGGCCCACACCACGATTGTTTTCCTGCGGCATATGTTTTTGACGTACCAGCATCGGATAGAGACTGATGACAGGACGTTTGGAGAGTTGTTCTATGCCTGCTGTGAGGAGGTCTCCGATATTTCGTTTGTTGAATCGCTTTATAGGATAATGACCCTTACCGGAAACCAATTGAAAAAGCTTGGCAACTATTGTGAGAAAACAGCGGCAGCTTTTTTTGATGCGGTCATGACTAAAGCACTGCAATGTTCCGGTTTGTTAGAAAAACAAAAGTTAGTCAGTAATTTTTAAACCCGAAAGTTGAGTTAGTCTTTTAATTTATTGTCTATCAGCCTCGTTCAATTTATATGCAAACCAATGGCAAATAGCCAAAATCGTCAATACAAAGAATAAAATTTTGCAGCACTCAAATATTCCCATATTCATTTTTGCAAATGAAGAGATCATTTCTTTTGAATGTTCTGCTGAAGCAAGCTTGGCATACACTTTCGTTTGAAGATCTCTATCAGCAGAAAATTTTTTAATTTCACCAGATATGTTTGGGTTTTGTGTTTCGCTATTTAAAAGTTCAATTTCTGCCCTTGCTTCATAGTAACGCCTATAGACGCTATCTTCTAAGGGTGCCAATGTATTAATTGCCCCTATGACTGTTGATATCCCAAAAGCTAAAATTATTGTTGCATATTTGAATAAAAATTCGTGAACTTGCTTGTCGCTTATAATTTTCATCCACATTTATTCTCTTCCGATTTCAAGCAGTTTTTTATGAAATCTTAAGCGCAGCTCTAATTTTATTATACGCTTCCTCTTGGGATTGTTTATTAGGACAAAGAAAATCAACCGATGGGTAATCGAAGTTGGTTGTCATTAATTGGAGTTCATGACGAAAGTTTTTTCCTCCTATCCCGGGAACATCTTTTCATTGAATGCTTGATATTTCAGAGAAATTTAAAATCACTCCATCATTAGTCCTGCCAATGTAAACTTTTTGTTGAGTATTATCGATTATAAAACCTCTCTTTGACATATCGTTGTAACAGAAATATTCATTCTTCAGACCGTGTTTCATTGCGACGGATTCGATAAGCGAATTGGCGGCACGTCTTGCAAAAAAACCAAAAATTCTGAAAAAAATTATTGATGCAAGAATGCAAGAAAAGATTGCGGCAAACATTGCTGTTCCAAAGCTATCCGTTTTATGTAAAACCATTCCACAAGATCCCATGCCAAGAAGTGGAAGAACAAAAAATAACCAACCAACTAACATAAAACTTTTGAAAAAAACGGACATAAAAACTTTATCCTTTTTGAATAGGTGAGCATTGATTCTCTGATAAAAATTATCATTTTCTAAAAAATGAAAAATTCTTACCATCTTTTTTGGATTAATGCTAATAATTTTTTTTCACTATTTTTCTGCTAACGTCAAACGATCATGCCAAGGTGGTGACCGCTGCCGAAGTGATTGAAGAACTCATCCAGTTGAGCAAAGAGATCCACAAAATGGACAAGGAACCGGCGGAAATGGGCCTGTCTGACTTCGAATATGCCTTTTACACCGCCATTGCCGGCAACGACAGTGCCCGTGAGGTCATGGAAAAAGACAAACTCCGGGAACTGGCCGTGGTCCTGTATGAAAAAGTCAAAGCCAAACTCAAGGTCATTGTCAAGCGGACCCTCCGGCAATTCGGGTATCCCCCGGATATACAGAAGCTGGCCACAGAGACCGTTCTAAAACAGGCGGAAATGATTGCCGAAGAGTTGACAGGTCGGCGCAACAGGACCTAATATGGGGGTTTTATTTGGGTGCATTCCGGTGTCCCGGAAACAAAAAACCCCTCTTTGAAACAAAGAGGGGCATTGTATTATCTGGTAGCGACGCAGGGACTTGAACCCCGGACTCTGCGGATATGAGCCGCATGCTCTGACCAACTGAGCTACGTCGCCAAAAAACCCGAAAAATATATCATAAAAAAATATTTTTTGTCAATCATTTTTTGAGATTTCATGCCGGATCAAGGTCAACCCGGGAAACCTTTCTAAGGTTTCCGGCGGTAACAGACGGGCAGGCGGCCGGTCAGGCCGGCGGTGATTTCATAATTGATGGTGCCGGTGAGATTTGCCAGTTCATCCGCCGATATGGTGGCGTGTCCCTGAGTTCCCAAGACCACCACTTCATCATTGGAACTGACATTTGGGATATGGCCCACATCGATCATGGTAAAATCCATGCACACCCGGCCGGCCACCTTTGCCCGCTGTCCTTTCACCAGCATGTGGGCCGTATTGGACAGGCGCCGGGAGTAGCCGTCGGCATATCCCACCGGAACCGTGGCAATGACAGTGGGCCGGTCGGTGATATGGGTGCTGCCGTAGGATACGGCAAACCCTTTGGGCACCCATTTGATCTGGGTGATTTTAGAAATAATGGACATGGCCGGGGTGAGGGTTGAGCCGTCCACGCCCGGGCCGGGGCACAGCCCGTACAGGGCGATGCCGGGCCGGACCAGGGTGAAGTGGCTTTGGGGCAAAGTCAGGGTGGCGGCACTGTTGGCCGCATGAATAATTTTCGGCAGCCGGTTTTCAGCATCCAGGCGGTCCAGCAGTTCTGTGAAAAGGGCCAGCTGGTGCCGGGCATGGGTCTTGTCTTCGGCATCGGCATTGGCAAAATGGGTGTAAATGCCCTCGATCTCCAGGTGATCCAGCTGCATCATGGCCCGGATGTCCGCCAGGGTCTGGTCCATGTCCAGGCCGGGGCAAAGTCCTAAACGGCCCATGCCGGTGTCGATTTTGATGTGGGCCGTGACAAAAGTGCGGGCGGC